>NZ_CADEAU010000748.1 GCF_902825405.1 Micromonospora maritima
CGTGGTGGGCGCGCCGGTCGCGGCCGGGCCGGAGGCGCTCATCGGGCCGGCCGCAGCGTCTCGGCGGCGGCGATCGCGGCGAGCACCGCGGCGGCCTTGCTCCGGGTCTCCTGCTCCTCGGCGGCGGGATCGGAATCGGCCACCACCCCGGCGCCGGCCTGCACGTAGGCCCGCCCGTCGCGGATCAGCGCGGTCCGGATGGCGATCGCCATGTCCAGGTCGCCGCCGAAGGCGAAGTAGCCGACGGTGCCGCCGTAGACGCCCCGACGGACCGGTTCCAGCTCCTCGATGATCTCCATGGCGCGGACCTTGGGCGCGCCGGAGAGCGTGCCGGCGGGGAACGTCGCGGCCAGCGCGTCGAACGCGGTGCGGTCCTCCCGCAGCTCGCCGACGACGGTGGAGACGATGTGCATGACGTGGCTGTAGCGCTCGATGGTGGCGAACTCCGGCACCTCCACCGTGCCCGGCCGGCAGACCCGGCCCAGGTCGTTGCGGCCCAGGTCGACGAGCATGACGTGCTCGGCGCGCTCCTTCGGGTCGGCGAGCAGCTCGGTGGCGAACTTGGCGTCGCCCTCCGGGGAGCCGCCGCGCGGGCGGGTGCCCGCGATCGGGTGCAGCAGGGCCCGGCGCCGCCCGTCCGGACCGCCGCTGACCTTGAGGTGCGCCTCGGGGGACGAGCCGACGACGTCGAAGCCGTCGAAGCGCAGCAGGTACATGTACGGGCTGGGGTTGGTGGTGCGCAGCACCCGGTAGACGTCGAGCGGGTCGGCGTCGGTGGGGCGCTCGAAGCGCTGGCTGAGCACGATCTGGAAGCACTCGCCGGCCCGGATCGCCTCCTTGGCCGCCTCCACCGCCTTGGGATAGCCGCCCGCCGGGGTCCGACTCACCACCTCGCCGACGCCGGGCCGGCCGACCGTGGCGACCATGGGCGGAATCGGTCGGGACAGCGCGGTGGTCATCGCGTCCAGGCGGCCCACCGCGTGGTGGTACGCGGCGACGACCCGCTCGTCCCGGTCGGGCGCGTCCGGCGGCGGGAGCACCGCGTTGGCGACCAGGATCGCCGAGCCCTCGTAGTGGTCGAGCACCACCAGGTCGGTGGCGAGCATCATGCCCAGCTCGGGCACGTCCAGCTCGTCGCGGGTCAGCTCGGGCAGTCGTTCGAATCGGCGCACCAGGTCGTAGCCGAGGTAGCCGACCAGGCCGCCGGTGAGCGGCGGCATGTCGCCGGCCGGGTCCCAGGCCGGGCCGGCGAGCGCGGCGACGGTCTCCCGGAGCACGGTGACCGGGTCGCCGGTGGTGGGCACGCCGGCCGGCGGCGTACCGGTCCAGTGGGCCGCGCCGTCCCGCTCGGTGAGCGTGGCGGCGCTGCGGACGCCGATGAACGAGTAGCGCGACCAGGCGGTCCCGGCCGACCCGACGCCCTGCTCGGCGGACTCCAGCAGGAACGTGCCCGGCCCGCCGGCGAGCTTGCGGTAGACCCCGACCGGGGTCTCGGCGTCGGCGAGCAGCCGCCGGGTCACCGGCACGACCCGCCAGTGGGCCGCCAGCTCGGCGAAGGTGGTCCGGTCCGGGGTGACCGCGCCGTCGGTCACGGGGTCGCCTCCGGCGAGCTGACCGGCAGCTCGGTGAAGAAGCAGGTGCGGTGCCCGGTGTGGCAGGCCGCGCCCACCTGCTCCACGCTGACCAGCAGCGCGTCGCCGTCGCAGTCCAGCGCCACCGAGCGGACGTACTGGTGGTGGCCGGAGGTGGCGCCCTTGACCCAGTATTCCCCCCGGCTGCGCGACCAGTAGGTGGCCCGGCCGGTGGTGAGCGTGCGGTGCAGCGCCTCGTCGTCCATCCAGGCGACCATCAGCACCTCCCCCGAGTCGTGCGCGCGGACGACGGCGGCGACCAGGCCGTCCGGGGTGCGGCGCAGCTTGGCCGCGATGGCCGGGTCGAGCCGGGAGGGGCGGGCCGGGCCGGGGGCCGCGGCGCCGCCGGAG
>NZ_CADEAU010000749.1 GCF_902825405.1 Micromonospora maritima
AACGTGGCCGCCCGGCGGGCCCGCAACCGGGCCCGGGTCAGTGCCAGCACCGGCCCGGTGACCCGGCCGCCGGTCGGTGTGCCGAACGGTTCCCGGCCGGACCACTCGCCCCGGCTGGTCAGCGGGCGCAGGTCCACCCGCACGGCGGCGCGCGCGATCCGGGCCCAGGACCGGGCGACCGGGGAGGAGTCGAAGCCGGCCGCGTCGGCGGGGGAGTCCCAGACCACGAGCGCGGCCCAGCGGGTCAGGTCGGCGTCACCCGGCCCGAAGCCGGTGCCGGTCCCGGTGCCGAGCAGCTTGGCGAAGCGGACGCCGGGCAGGCGGCGCAGCCGGGCCGGGTGGGTGGCCATCCGGGCCAGCGCACCGGGCACGGACCGGCGGGGGACGCGCCACACGTGCAGCGTGACCAGGTCGGGGTTCACGCCACCTCGGCCGGGGTGCCGGCGGTGATCCGCAGCAGTTCCGCGTACGTGGTGGGGAACACCGCCTGGGGTACGCCCCCGGCCGCCCACACCTCGTCGTGGTCGGCCAGGGCGGTGTCGACCAGGGTGCGCAACGGCCCGGGGTGACCGACCGGGGCGACCCCGCCGATCACCTGGCCGGTGTGCCGCCGGACGAAGTCGGGGCTGGCCCGGCGCAGGTGGGTCACGCCCAGCGTGGCGGCCAGCCCGGCCGTGTCCACCCGGTGCGCGCCGGAGGTGAGCACCAGCAGCGGCGCGTCGTCCGCGTCGAAGATCAGCGAGTTGGCGATGGCGCCGACGGTGACGCCGAGCGCCTCCGCCGCCGCGGCGGCGGTGTGCACCGCCTCGGGAAGCAGACGGACGACGCTCGGGTCGCCGGCGCCGTCCCGCGCCTGCGCGTCGTCGAGCGCCCGCTGCACCGCCTGCACGTTCGGGTGTGGCTGCATGCCGGCCATTCTCCCCGCCGCGCCCACCCGGCGCGCAGCCACCCACGCCGCGTCCCGCCGGCCCGGCTACCGGAACCGGTCGGCGAGCACGGTCAGCTTGGCGACGTACGCGGGCCAGTCGTGGTCCCGGGGGAGGCTGGTGTTCCCCTGCTGCCAACCGATCGCCCCGTCGTGCTGTTCGCGCAGGATGTCGGCCTGCCCCGCGTGGCGGGCGAGGTCGTAGACCACGCGCACGACGATCTCGTGCAGGGTCACGTCCGGGGCGTCCGGCCCCCACCACGGCACCCGTCCCGGGGCGTCGAGCGGCAGCTCGGCGATCGTCTCGTCGGCGAAGGCCCCGACGCGCCGGTAGAGGTCGATCAACCCGTCCTTCGTCTCGTCCTCCCGGGCGTACCAGTCGGCCTGGGGGTCCTCCTCCTGCGCGGCCGGGGAGACCAGTTCCTCGGGCGTCGGGAACTCGCGGCCGAAGGTGGGCCCGAAGTAGCCGGCCTCGACGTTGAGGCAGTGCTTGACGATGCCCAGCAGGCTGGTGCCGGTCGGGGTACGGGGCAGCCGGGCGTCGCGTTCACCCAACCCGTCGAGCTTCCAGATCAGGTCGTCGCGGCACGCCTGGAGGTAGTGGCGCAGCGCCGTCTTCGGGTCGTCCTTGTCAGCCATGCGCGTCAGTCTGCCGCCCCCGGACGATCCGGTGAGGTCACGGCGGGTCGCCGCCGGTGGCGCGGGCGGCGACGAACGCGGCGATGCCGTCGAGGATGCGGGCCAGGCCGAAGTCGAGGGTGTCGTGGTCGGCCGGACCGTCCGGGCCGGGGCGCAGCGCGGCGTCCAGCGCCGGGTAGCGTTCCTCGCGGCCCCGCACCAGCGTGCCGAACGCCGCCTCCCGGCCGGACCCGGGCGGCAGGCCGGCCAGGTTGCGGGCGTGCCCGACCAGCAGCGTCGCCACGTCCAGCCGCTCGGTCGCGGTGAGCCCCGTCCCGGCGAGCGCGGCGACGACCCGTTCCACCCAGGACAGTTCGTGCGGTCCGGGCAGCCGGGCGCCCACGGCCGCCGCCTGCGCCCACGGGTGCCGGCGGAACC
>NZ_CADEAU010000750.1 GCF_902825405.1 Micromonospora maritima
CGCCGACGTCACGCCCGGCCCGGCCCCGGCCGCGCGGCGCTCACCGCGCCTGCCCTCGGGCACGGCGGTCTCCTCGCTGCCCTCGTCCATCGGGTCGCGGTCACCCGCGCCCCACGGCGGGTCGGCGTCGAAGCCGTCGGTGGTGCCCCACGGCGCGGCCGACTCCGGCCCGCGCCCGTCGCTGCTCGTCATGGTCTCACCTCACCCTGCGTGGACCGGCCGGCGCCGGTGGCGCCCGTCGGGTCGGGTCGGCACCGCACGGCCGGCGGCCCACCCCGATGTGGGTCGCCGGCCGCGCGGTGGTCAGCGGGCGGCCCCGACCAGGGAACGCCCGGCCGCGCCCATGGCGGCCACCTTGCCGAGGTTCTTCGGCATTCCGCCGGCACGGTTGAGCATGCCGCGGAACACCTGCCCCGGCTTCTGCTGCTCGCCCATGTACGCCGTCACCACGACCAGCGCGCCGGTCAGCGCCGGGATCGCCCACTGGAGCATCTTCATCTGCCGCTGGCTCGCGGCGACGTTCGCCGGCGTGTGCTGGTGCGGCTCGGTGGTCCCCATGACGGGCGGCCCACCCGCCTTCTCCAGCCGCATGCCGACCAGCCGGCTGTAGCCGGTCACCGCCAGCGCGGCCACGGTCAGCCCGGTCTTCACCGCGCTGGCCTTCCCCACCCCGGCCTGCCGGGCCATCCGCGGGCTCTCGGTGACCAGCTCGCCGACCGCGCCGGCCAGGTGTGCGCCGATCGCCGCCGCGTTCACCGGCGTCCACCGCGCCCAGCCGGCCGAGGCCACCGGCAGCCGCTGGGTCGAGTCGTCGATTCGTGCCGCCGCGCCGTTGACGCCGAGCGCTCCCATCAGGGAGCCGCCGAACCAGGCCGCCAGGCCCAGGTCGTGCATCGAGCGCAGCGTGGTGTGCCGTTCGGACATCAGATCCCCCTCCGCCGTGTTCGGGCGGTGCGGCATACCCGTCCTCGCCGTGCTCACGCCCTCGGATCGCGGGGCGGCAGCGTGTCGACGAACGCGGCGACCCGTCCGGCCAGCGGCGCGGCGGCACGGACCCAGGTGAAGTGGTCGAGCGACGCGCCGGCCTCGGCGACCGTGTAGCGGTGCCGGGTCACCGGCGCGGCGGCCAGCTTGCCGCAGAGGTGGTCCAGCGTCTCGTGCGGCGTGTACTGGTCGTCGTCGACGCTGATCGCCAGCACCGGGGTGCGGATCCGGCGCACGGCCGCCTCGGCGTCGACCCCGTCCAGCGCCGGGAACCGGCCGGTGCGGGCGGTGTGCGCCCAGTCCCGGATAACGCCGCGTGCCTGCCGGCCGCCGAACCCCCACCCGGGCCAGACCCCGAGCAGTCGGGCCGCCGCCGCGATGCCCTGGGTGTACGGCAGCACGCCCCAGCCGCGCAGCCCCGGGTACCGGCGCCACCACGGGATGCCGACCGCCACCAGCGCCAGCCCGTCGACCCGGGCGGCCTCGTGCAGCGCCTGGTGCAGCACGGCGACCTGCCCGCCCAGCGAGTGCCCGAGCAGCAGCCGGGTGCGGCCGTCCAGCCGGGGCTTGAGCGCGTCGAGCACCGCGCCGACGTCGGTGGCCAGCTCCGCGTAGCCGTACCGGCAGGTGCGGGCGGGGGCGGGGGTGCTCTCCCCGGTGCCGCGCAGGTCGGCCACGATCACGGCGAGCCCGGCGTCGCGCAGCGCGGCGGCGAACGGCCGGTAGTAGCGGGCCCGGACGCCCATGGCCGGCCAGACCAGCACCACCGGCGCGCCGGGCGGCCCGGCCGGCTCCGGGTAGATCTGCACGCCGATGCGCGCCCCGTCGACGTCCACGTACTCCTGCGTGTACTCCCCGCTCACCGGCCCAGCGTACGGTCCGAAGCTACCGGCGGGTAGCAAGGGGTGGCGGCCCGGACGCCTGGGCCGGCACCGCGCGGCGCACGGCTGCCGACTCGACCCGGCCGACGGCGGCCAGGAC
>NZ_CADEAU010000751.1 GCF_902825405.1 Micromonospora maritima
AGGCCGGTCGTCCCGCCGAGGTCGACGCCACCGGCGGCGGCCACCTGCGCGGTCAGCGCCCGCTCGTCGGGTCCGCCGGTGACCAGCACCCGGTGGCCGTCGGCGGCCAGCGCGGCGACGATCTCCGCACAGCGCCGGGGCGGGCAGGCGCGGGCGGGCACCGACGCGCCCGGATGCACCACGACGTAGTCGCCGGCCGGCCGGTCCGGGACCGGCCCCGCCAGGTCGGTGCGCAGGCGGAGTGCGGGTTCGTCGTCGGGGGGCAGGGGGTAGCCGGCGGCGGCGGCGAGGGAGAGGGCGCGTTCCGGCTCGGGTACGCCGGCGGGGACGCGGTGGCGGACGTCGAGCAGGGCGCCGGGGTAGTCGTCGCTGATGGCGCTGATGTGGGGGATGCCGGCGAGGCGCAGGAGCAGGGCCAGGGGCAGGGGTGACTGGTGGAAGCTGGTGAAGATGACGGCGTCGTCGGCGCCGACGGCGGCGAGCCGGGCGGTGAGCCGCCGCATGTCCTCCGGATCCACCGGCTCGGGAGATCCGTCGATCCACGGCAGCGACCATTCGACGATCTCGTCGACGCCGGGGAGGAGGTCGGCGGCGGCGCGGCCGCGGGGGCCGCAGAGCAGGACGACCCGGTCGGCGCCGGCGGCGATGCCGCGCCAGGTGCCCTCGACCTGGTCGAGCAGGACACCTGCCAGTTCGTCGCGGGGGAGCAGGCGGCCGCTCGGCCCTTCGTAGGCGTCGCAGAGCAGCCGGCAGCGGCGGCCCAGCTCGGCCGGGTCGGCGTCGCCGCCGAGGGTGGCCCAGTGCCAGCCGGCGAACGCCACGTCCTCGATCCGCCGCCCCGGCGCGGCCAGGTCCCAGTCCAGCAGCGCCACCGGGGTCGGACCGTCCGGGCCGTCCCGGTACACCGTGTTCTTCGGCGACAGGTCCCGGTGGCAGACCGTCTCGGCGTCGGCGGCCAGATCGGTGCCGGCGCAGGCGTCGTGCAGCGACCGGACCAGGCCGGCGAGCCGGGTCAGTGCGGCGTCGCTGAAGAAGGCCGCGTCCTCCCGGTCGCGCCAGGGCACCCGGCCCTCGACGTGGGAGAGCACCTGGCGACCCCGCTCGTCCACCCCGAGGTACGCGGGCGCGACCCCGGGCGCGGTGGCCGCCAGGTGGCGCAGCAGCGCGGCGACGAACGTGGCGTTCGCCGGTGGGGTCCGACGGACCGTGTCGCCGACGCGGACCACCTCGGCGACGAAGCCGCCGGGCAGCGTCTCCCCAAAGCCGGTCACGTCAGCTCGGGCCGAGCCGGCGGTGCCGTTCGGCCCGCCACCACCGGTGGATGATCAGCACACTGGCGATCAGGCCGAGACTGGCCGGCGCGGCCGCGTACCAGTTGATCGAACCGGGACTGCTCACCGCCGCGCCGATCGCGGCGTAGCCGATGGCGGTGGGGGCGGAGGCGATCACGCTGCCGGCGAGGAACGGCAGGACGCGGGCCGCCGTGGTGCCGTAGCCGTAGCTGACCAGCCCGAAACCGGCGATCGGCAGCAACCGGACCGTGATCACCCCGAACACGCTCTGCCGGGCGAACCAGCCGTCGAGGCGGGCCAGCCGACCGCGTACCCGCTCGGCGACGAAGTCACGGCCGAGCAGCCGGCCGACGGCGAAGCCGAGCGCCGCCGCGAGCAGCGCCGCGCCGAGCGCGTACGCGGCGCCCTGCACCGGACCGAAGATCGCGCCCGCGGCCAGCGTCACGAACGTGCGGGGCACCAGCGCCACCAGCAGCAGCGCGCCGCCGACCACGGCCGCCACCGGACCGTAGCCGCCGAGCGCGTCGGCGAGCCGGGGCAGGTCGGCCGGGTCCGGCCGGGGCACCAACAGCAGCGTCACGCCGAACCCGGCGAGCAGCATCAGGAGCAGCCCGAACCGGCGCGCCGACGGTTGCCGCAGCAACCCGACGAGCCGGCGGGCCACC
>NZ_CADEAU010000752.1 GCF_902825405.1 Micromonospora maritima
CGGAGAACACGTAGGCGACCCGGGGGCGGGCGGTCACCGCGCCGGTCACCAGCGCCGGGGAGTCGTCGCCCCGGTGCAGGGCGCGCAGTCCGGCGCGCAGCGTGCGCCGGTCGGTGGCGAGCACCACCGCGCGGTGTTCCAGCGCGGCCCGGGACACGGCGGAGGTCCAGCCGACGTCGACAAGCGGCGGGGCCTGCGGGCCGGCGAGCCGGTCGGCCCACGGCTGCGCCTGGGCGGCCAGCGATGCGGCGGTACGGGCGGAGAGCAGCACCGGCACCACCGGCGGGTCCACCGGTTCGCCGTCCGGGACGGGCGGCTCGGGGGCCTGTTCGAGGATGGTGTGGGCGTTGGTGCCGCTGATGCCGAACGAGGAGACGGCGGCGCGGCGCGGGCGGCCGGTCAGCGGCCAGGGCCGGCCCTCCGTGAGCAGGTCGACCGCGCCGGTGCCCCAGTCCACCTGGTCGCTGGGGGCGTCCACGTGCAGGGTGGGCGGCAGGTAGCCGTGGCGCAGCGCGAGGATCATCTTGATCACGCCGGCGACGCCGGCGGCGGCCTGGGTGTGGCCGATGTTCGACTTGATCGAGCCGAGCAGCAGCGGCCGGTCCGCCGGCCGGCCCTGCCCGTACGTGGCGAGGAGCGCCTGGGCCTCGATCGGGTCGCCGAGCCGGGTGCCGGTGCCGTGGGCCTCCACCGCGTCGACGTCGCCGGCGTCGAGGCGGGCGTTGGCCAGCGCGGCGCGGATGACCCGCTGCTGGGCCGGTCCGTTGGGGGCGGTGAGGCCGTTGGAGGCGCCGTCCTGGTTGACCGCGCTGCCCCGGATCACCGCGAGCACCGGGTGGCCGTTGCGGCGGGCGTCGCTGAGCCGTTCGACGAGCAGCACGCCGACGCCCTCGCCCCAGCTGGTGCCGTCGGCGCCGGCGGCGAACGCCTTGACCCGGCTGTCCGGAGCCAGGCCGCGCTGCCGGCTGAACCCGACGAACACGCCGGGGGTGGCCATCACGGTGACGCCGGCGACAAGCGCCAGGGAGCACTCGGCGGCGCGCAGCGCCTGCCCGGCCCAGTGCAGCGCGACGAGCGACGACGAGCAGGCGGTGTCCACCGACACGGCCGGCCCCTCCAGCCCGAGCGTGTACGACACCCGGCCGGACAGGACGCTGCCGGCGTTGCCGGTCATCAGGTGCCCCTCGGCGCCCTCGGCGGTGAGCATGAGGTTGCGGTAGTCCTGGTAGTTGGTGCCGACGAAGACGCCGGTGGGGCTGCCGCGCAGCACCTGCGGGTCGATGCCGGCCCGCTCGATCGCCTCCCACGAGGTCTCCAGCAGCAACCGCTGCTGCGGGTCCATGGCCAGCGCCTCGCGGGGGCTGATGCCGAAGAAGCCGGGGTCGAAGTCGGCCACGTCGGGCAGGAAGCCGCCCTGCCGGGCGTAGCTGGTGCCCTCCACGGCGGGGTCGGCGTCGAAGAGCCGCTCCAGGTCCCAGCCCCGGTCGGTGGGGAAGTCGCCGATCGCGTCGCCGCCGGCGGCGAGCAGTTGCCACAGCCGCTCCGGGTCGTCCGCGCCGCCGGGGAAGCGGCAGCTCATCGCGACGACGGCCAGCGGCTCGTCGGGGGTGGCCACGGCGGTCGGTCCGTCGACGACCGCGCCGGCACCGGTGAGCAGCTCGTCGAGGTGTCCGGCGAGCACGGCCGGGTTCGGGTAGTCGAACGCGAGCGTGGCGGGCAGCCGCAGGTCGGTGGCGGTGGCGAGGAGGTTGCGCAGGTCGACGGCGGTCAGCGAGTCCAGGCCGAGGTCGCGGAAGGGCCGGTTGACTCCGACGTCGTCGGCGGAGCCGTAGCCGAGCGCGCTGGCGGCACACTGGCGGACCAGGTCGCGCAGCGTCTCGGTCCGTTCGGCGGCGGACCGGCCGGCGAGCTGCCGGGCCAGCGCCGAGCCGGGCTCGCCTGCCG
>NZ_CADEAU010000753.1 GCF_902825405.1 Micromonospora maritima
GCCAGCGTGCCGGCGCCGGCGGCGGCGCCGAGCAGGACCGCGCCGCGCAGCACGGCCCGCCGGGGGAGGGGAACGGACATCGGGACCTCCTCGTCGGGTACGGCCGGCGAGGCGGACCGGTGCGGCCCGCCCCGTCGGCGTGGGTCAGCAGGGTCCGTTGCAGGCCAGCACGCGCAGCCGGTCCAGGGTGCCGTTCCAGACGTTCTGGTCGCCGGGGAAGGTGCCGGAGGAGGCCCACTGCCAGAACGAGTACGTGCCCCAGCCGGCCGGGAGCGTGCCGACGCTGCTGGAGTAGCGGGCGATCCACAGCGGATTGTTGGCCGCGAACTGCGCGGTGTTGCCGGTGCAGGTGCTCCACCAGTCGGTGGTGGTGTAGATGGTGGCCCACCGGCCGGTGCGGGCGTGGTACTGGTTGACGAACGAGGCGATCCAGCTGCGCATCGACGCCTGGCTCAGCCCGTAGCAGGTGGCGCCGTACGGGTTGTACTCGATGTCCAGCGCGCCGGGCAGCGTCCGCCCGTCCTTCGACCAGCCGCCGCCGTGGTCGACGAAGTAGTTGGCCTGGGTGGCGCCGCTCGTGGTGTCCGGTCGGGCGAAGTGGTACGACCCGCGGATCATCCCGACGTTGTAGGAGCCGTTGTACTGCTGGGCGAAGTACGGGTTGGTGTAGTACGTGCCCTCGGTGGCCTTGACGTAGGCGAACCGGGCCCCGTTGGCCCACGCTCCGGACCAGTTCACGTTGCCCTGGTAGCTGGAGACGTCCATCCCGGGCAGTCCGGCCGGCGCGGCGTGGGCGGGGGCCGCGCCGAGCAGGGCCGCCGCGGCGACGGTGACGGTGGCGAGCAGCGCGGCCCCGGCCGCGCGCAGCGCCGATCGCATCGAACGGTGCATCTGTCCTCCCTGGGGGTTGCCGCCTCGCGGGCGGCGGGAGTATGACGAAAGGAACTGTCAACATTAGGTCACAGGACGGAGAAACTTTTCAATAGACGCATCGAAGATTTTCTCTGCAATCAGGAGCGCTCAGAGCGCGGCGAGCACCTCGGCGGCGGCGCGCTCGCCGGCCGTCACCGCGCCCTCCAGGTAACCGCTCCACCGGGTCGCGGTCTCCGTCCCGGCCCAGTGCAGCCGGCCCACCGGTGGCCGCAGCCGCGGGCCGTAGTCGCACCACGAGCCGGGCGGCAGGATGCCGCAGAAGCAGCCCCGGGTCCACGGGTCGGCCGACCAGTCGTACTCCACCAGGTCGTCGGGGCGGGCGGCGGCGGGCCCGAACAGCGCGGCCAGGGCGTCGCACAGCGCGTCGCGGCGCTGCGCGACCGACAGTCGGCGCAGCGCCCGAGCCTGTGCGCCGTAGCTGAACGCGGTGAGCACCCCGCCCGCGAGGCCGGGCAGTGAGTTGTCCACCGTCTCGGTGAGCGGGCCGGTGTCCGTGGTGGCCACACCGGAGCGGCCGTCGGCCCGCCAGAACGGCTCCGGGTAGAGCGCGTGCACCTTGAACGCCGAGCCCATCGGCATCCGCTGGGTCAACCCGTCACGCAGCGCCGGCAGCGGCGGGTCGTACCGGATCCGGCCGGCCAGGGCCGGCGCCAGCGCCACCACCGCCGCGTCGGCGCGGTGCGCCTCGTCCCCGGCCCGGACCCGCACGCCCGAGGCGTCCTGGATGATCGCGTCGGCCGGGGCGGCCAGTCGCAGGGTCCCCGGCGGCAGGGCGGCGGCCATCCGCTCGGCCAGTGCGGCCGGACCGCCGACGATCCGGTCCTGCTGCGCGCCGCCGGCCATGCCCAGCAGTGACCGGGTTCCCCCGCCGCTGCGCAGGTAGAACAGCAACTGGAGCAGCGACACCTCGTCCGGCGAGGCGGCCAGCAGGCCACCGGCCAGCAGGCGACCGGCGTACCGGGCGGTGACCGGGTCCGGCACGGTGGCGGCGAGCCAGCCGCCGAGCGTGGT
>NZ_CADEAU010000754.1 GCF_902825405.1 Micromonospora maritima
GGCGCTGGTGGCGCTGCTGGCCGTGGTGCTGCCCCGGGGGGCGCGACGGCGCTGGCACCCGGCCGACCCGTCCTGATCACCGGACGCGGCCCGGGACCGCACCCGGGCCGCGCCGAGGCTCACTGGAACAGGTTGGCGTTGCGCTTCTCGGTGTCGAGGTAGTCGGCCGCGGAGTCCTCCACGGCGAGCTTGATGTCGCGCAGCATCGCCTGCAGGTCCTGCGAGGCGGCCCGCCACCGGGCCTGTCGCTGCTCGTAGGCCTCCCGCGCCTCGCCGGTCCAGCTCGACACCATCGGCGCCGCGTCCCGTTCGAGCTGCCCGAGCTGACTCTCCAGAGTGGTCAGCGCCCGTTGGATGTCCGCGCCGGCCTGTTGCAGGGCGGCGAAGTTGACGACCAGCACACCGTGCTCCATGAGTTCGATCCTTCCGATGGTCAGAGCGGCAGCTGGATGCCGCGGTTGGTGCCCGCCACCCGGCCGGCGGCCTCGGTGTCGGAGACGTCGTAGTGCCGGCCCGCGCTGCGGATCGCCGTGGCGGTCTCGCGCAGGGCCCGCTGAAGGGTCGCCTGGTCCTGCGCCCACTGCTGCTTGACCTGCTCGAACGAGCGCCCGCCTGCGCCCCGCCAGGCCTGCTGAAGCACCTCCAGCTCGGCCATCAGGCCGCTCAGCATGGTCTGCAACGACTGGTCGACCTGCTCGAACTTCGCGGCGGTCTGCTGCATCACCGCGGCTTCTGCCTGGGTCTGGGACATCCCCGACGTCACCTCGTCTCCTCGGTCGTGGTCGGCCACCGTGTGACCACCGTGGACTCGTCGGCGCGGGCCCGCCGCCCCCGGAGGGGGAAGAGGGGCGGCGGGGTGCACTGTCGACGATTTCGTCGCTGACGGTAGCGGTCTCACCTCAGTTCTGCTACCCCCCGGGCCTCCCCTGTGGACAACGCTCCCACTACGATGAGCCACGGCGGCGTCACAGGGCGGGCCGGACGGGGAGGTGCGGTGACCGCGAGCACGACCGGGAGACCCACGTACGGCGCCCCTCCCCGGTGGAGACGGTCGTCGCCGTCCGTGGCGCGCGCCGGCCAGCTCGTGACGACGCAGGTCGCGGCGGCCGTGCTGGTGGCCGCGATCGGCCGCGGCGTGGTGGTGACCGCCGTCGCGCTGCTCCTGGTCGCCCTGCTGCTGCCCGCCGCCTGGGTCCGGGTCCGGGGTCGCTGGCTGCACCAGTGGCTCACCGTCGGCGTCGCGCACCTGAGCCGCCGGCGTGCGCTGCCACCGACCGCCGACCCGGCGGCGCTGCTCGGCCTGGTCGCGCCGGACACGGTGGTGCAGGCCACGGAACTCGCCGGCGGACCCGCCGCCGTGCTGCACGACGCCGCCGGGATGACCGCGCTGCTGGAACTCGGCGACCCGGACGACCTGCTCGACGACCGGTCGGAAGCACTGCCGTCCCCGTTCGACCTGCTTCCCCCGGCCGGTCCGGAGAGCCCGCCGGTCCGGCTGCAACTGGTCCTCTCGACGTCGCCCGCGCCGACACCCGCCGTCGCGGCGGGTCCGGCCGGGACGTCCTACCGGCAGCTCACCGACGGCCGGATCGCCGGGCGGACCCGGGTCGTGCTGGCGATCCGGGTGGTCCGGGCGGACGGCTGGGCGGACGCCGAGTTGCTGCGGGCGCTCGCCGGCACGGTCCGACGGACGGCCCGCCGGCTCGGCCCGCTCGGCGGACGCCCCCTGGGGGTGCCGGCGGCGCTGCGGGTGATCGCCGAGACGGCCCACCACGAGCCCGGCGCACCGGTCCGGGAGACGTGGCCGCTGCTCACCGTGGGCGGACTGCGGCAGGCCACCTGGCGGTTGCGCCGGTGGCCGGATCCGCGCGGCGAGGCGGCCCGGGGCCTGCTGTCCCGGCTGCTGGCCGTGCCGGCCACCGCCACGACGGTCGCGCTCTGCG
>NZ_CADEAU010000755.1 GCF_902825405.1 Micromonospora maritima
CCTCGGCCGTGGCGGTGCATCCCGCCGCGGCGAGCAGCAGCGGGACGAGCAGGTACGCGAGCCGGCGCGTCACGGCACGTCCGCCACGGCCGCCTGCTGCGGCACCAGGTCGGGGTCGAGGCCGACGGCCACCGCCAGGTCCCGCGCGCGGGGGCCCTTCAACAGCTTGGCCGCCGCCGCCGGCTCGGTCGGCCCGGTGCCGTAGGCCGGGCAGAGCTTCGCCAGCGTGCACGCGCCGCAGGCGGGCTTGCGGGCGTGGCAGACCCGGCGGCCGTGGAAGATGATCCGGTGCGACAGCATCGTCCAGTCGCGCTTCGGGTAGAGCGCGCCGATCGCGTGCTCGATCTTCACCGGGTCGGTCTCGGCGGTCAGCCGCCACCGCTGCACCAGGCGCTGGAAGTGGGTGTCGACGGTGATGCCCGGTACGTCGAAGGCGTTGCCGAGGATCACGTTCGCGGTCTTGCGCCCGATCCCGGGCAGGGTGACCAGGTCGGCCAGCTTGCCGGGCACCTCGCCATCGTAGCGCTCGCAGAGCGCGCGGCCCAGGTTGATCAGGGAGCTGGTCTTGTTGCGGTAGAACCCGGTGGGCCGGATCAGCTCCTCCAGCTCGGCCCGGTCCGCCCCGGCGTAGTCGGCGGCGGTGCGGTAGCGGGCGAACAGCTTCGGCGTGACCTCGTTGACCTTCTTGTCGGTGCACTGGGCGGAGAGGATGGTGGCGACGGCCAGCTCCAGCGCGTTGGAGTGGTCGAGTTCACAGTGCGCGTCGGGGTGGGTCTCGGTCAGCACCCGACCGATGCGGCGGGCGCGACGCGTACGGCCGAGGTCGGTCTCGGGGGAGCGCGTGGTCACGCCGGCCAGCCTACGTCGCGCGGCCGACGCTCCGGCGGGTCCACGCGCGCGGCGTGCGCTCAGCCACCCGCCGGCGCGCTGATCTTGCCGTTCGCGTCGAGCTTCGCGCCGGTGTCCGGGAAGTCGGCCGCGGTCACCTCGCGGACCAGGCCGAGGCCACGGTCCTGCCGGTCGACCGACGGCTTGCCTACGCCGTTCATCGCGGTCGAGGTGAAGGTGCCGCCGACGAAGCGGCCCTCGGCGGTGATCGACACCTTGAGCACACCGCCCCAGCCGAGCCGGCCGGAGCTGTTCAGCGACTTCCCGCCGCCGGCGAAGTTGCCCAGGCTGTAGGCGATCAGCCGGCCCTTGTAGAACTCCATCCCTCGCAGCACGTGCGGGCCGTGCCCGATCACCAGGTCGGCACCAGCGTCGATCACCGCGTGGGAGAAGCGCATCGGATCGCCGCGGTTCTCGCCGACGTACATCTCGGTGCCCGGCTTCACCCGGGTGCGGTCGGCGCCCTCCGCGCCCATGTGCACCTGGACCACCACGAGCTGGGCCTGCTCCTTGGCCAACTCGATCACCTGCTTGGCGGCGTCGATGTCGATCAGGCTGTTCGACCAGGGGTACGACGAGAAGCCGACCACGGCCACCTTGACGCCCTTGACGTCCACGACGGTGATCTCGCCCGGCGCGCCGGTGTGCTTGAGCCCGTGCGCCTCCAGCGCCGACTGGGTGTTCTCGTAGCCCTGCTGGCCGTAGTCGTTGCCGTGGTTGTTGGCCTGGTTGAGCAGCTGGAAACCGGCCGAGCGCAGGTGCGCCGCGTAGCCGGGCGGCGCCCGGAACTGGTAGCAGTTCTGCGGGTTCGGGCCGCACTTGCCGGCGCCCGTGTCGTCGGTGAGCGGCTCCTCCAGGTTGCCCATCACCAGGTCGCCCTTGAGCGCCGACTTCACGTCGTCGAAGAAGCCCTTGCCGCCGTTGGGGGGCAGCCGGTTCGGCGCGTTGCCCATGATCACGTCGCCGGTGGCGGTGAGCGAGATCGCCCGGTCGTCCGCGCCGCCCGCGGCGGGCTGCTCGGCCGTCGCCGGCGCGGCCGAGCCGGGCGTCCC
>NZ_CADEAU010000756.1 GCF_902825405.1 Micromonospora maritima
GCACGGACCGGCTCGCCGAGCTGCGCGCGCTGCCCGCCGCCGACCGGCGCGACGCGCTGCTGGACCTGGTCCGCACCGACGCGGCGAAGGTGCTGGGCCACCCCTCGGTCGACGCGGTCGACCCGGAGCGGGGCTTCCTCGACCTCGGCTTCGACTCGCTCACCGCGGTGGAGCTGCGCAACCTGCTCACCGCCGCGACCGGCCGCGAGCTGCCCACCACCGTGGTCTTCGACTACCCGACCCCGGCCGGCCTCGCCGAGCATTTGGACGCCGAGCTGTTCCCCGACGGCGGTGATCCGGCCGGCGGTGACCCGGCCGACGAGGAGACCGTGCGCCGGGTGCTCGCCGCGATCCCGCTGGACCGGCTGCGGCAGGCCGGGCTGCTCGACCCGCTGCTGCGCCTGGGCCACGACACCGCCGCGCCCGCCCCGGACGTCACGCCGGACGCCCCGGCGGCCGAGATCCGCGACCTCGACGTCGCCGGACTGGTGCGGATGGCCCTCGAAGGATCCGACTCGTGACCCGGCCGGCGGCAGGGAGGCCCCGATGAGCGTCTCACTGGACGAGGTGGTGGGCGCGCTGCGCGCGTCCCTGCTGGACAACCAGAAGCTCCGGCAGCAGAACCAGCAACTCACCGACCGGCTCACCGAACCGGTCGCGATCATCGGGATGAGCTGCCGGTTCCCCGGCGGCGTGCGGTCGCCGGAGCAGCTCTGGGAGCTGGTCGACGCGGGCCGCGACGCGATGGCCCCGTTCCCCGCCGATCGCGGCTGGGACCTCGACGCGCTCTACGACACCGACCCGACCAGCCGGGGCACCTCCTACGTGCGCGACGGCGGCTTCCTGCCCGACGCCGGCCACTTCGACCCGGCGTTCTTCGGCATCAGCCCACGCGAGGCGCTCGCCATGGACCCGCAGCAGCGGCTGCTGCTGGAGACCGCGTGGGAGGCGTTCGAGTCCGCCGGCGTCGACCCGACCGGGCTGCGCGGCGCGCCCACCGGTGTCTACGCCGCCACCAGCAGCCAGGGCGACTACGCCGCGCTGCTCGCCGGCGTCGGCGGCGGCGTCGAGGGCTACCTCGGCACCGGCAGCGCCGCCGCCGTGGCCAGCGGCCGGATCGCGTACGCGCTGGGCCTGGAGGGACCGGCGGTCACCGTGGACACCGCCTGCTCCTCCTCCCTGGTGGCGCTGCACCTGGCCTGCCAGGCGCTGCGGCTGGGCGAGTGCACCCTCGCGCTGGCCGGCGGGGTGTCCGTGATGGCCACCCCCACCGTGTTCGTGGAGTTCTCCCGCCAGCGCGGGCTGTCCACCGACGGGCGGTGCAAGTCGTTCGCCGCCGCCGCCGACGGCACCGGCTGGTCCGAGGGCGTCGGCATGCTGCTCGTCGAACGGCTCAGCGACGCCCGCCGCCACGGCCATCCGGTGCTCGCCGTGGTGCGCGGCACCGCGGTCAACCAGGACGGAGCCAGCAGCGGACTCACCGCGCCCAACGGGCCCGCCCAACGCCGGGTCATCCGGGCCGCGCTGGCCAACGCCGGGCTCACCGCCGCCGAGGTGGACGTGGTCGAGGCGCACGGCACCGGCACCACGCTCGGCGACCCGATCGAGGCGCAGGCGCTGCTGGCCACGTACGGACAGGACCGCGCCGCGCCGCTGCTGCTCGGCTCGGTCAAGTCCAACATCGGCCACACCCAGGCCGCCGCCGGCGTCGCCGGGATCATCAAGATGGTGCTCGCCATGCGGCACGGCCGGCTCCCGGTCACCCTGCACGTCGACCGGCCCACCCCGCACGTCGACTGGACCGCCGGCGCGGTGGAGCTGCTGACCGACGCCCGACCGTGGCCGGCGACCGGCCGGCCCCGCCGGGCCGGCGTCTCCGCGTTCGGCGTCAGCGGCACCAACGCCCACGCGGTCCTGGAACAGGCGCCCCCG
>NZ_CADEAU010000757.1 GCF_902825405.1 Micromonospora maritima
GTGGCCGGCGGAGCGGTGCTGCTGGCGCGCCGACGCCGGCACGCCGCCGCGGTCGCCGCGTCGACCGCCGTGGTGGCCCGGAAGAGCGACCTTCCGGAAGGCGACTGAAACGGCCCGGGCCGGCTATCGGCCGGGCGGCCCGGCCGTGCTGTCCCGCACCACCAGCTCGGTGGCCAGCTCCACCCGGGGCGACTCGATCTCCTCGCCCTGGGCCAGGCGCAGCACCGTCCGGGCGGCGAGCCGGCCCATCTCCACCAGCGGCTGGCGCACGGTGGTCAGCGGGGGCGAGGCCCACCGGGCCTCGGGCAGGTCGTCGAAGCCGACCACGCTCACGTCGTCGGCGACGCGCAGGCCGCGTCGGCGTACCGCCTCGTAGACGCCGAAGGCCATCTGGTCGCTGGCCGCGAAGATCGCCGTCGGCGGGTCGTCGAGGTCGAGCAGCGCGCCGCCGGCGGCGAAACCGGAGGCGTGGTAGAAGTCGCCCGGCTGGACCAGCCGGTCGTCGGCCGGTACGCCGGCGGCCGCCAGGGCGGCCCGGTAGCCGTCGAGTCGGGCGCGGCTGCACAGCAGGTGCGGCGGACCGGCGACGAAGCCGATGCGGCGGTGGCCCCGGGTCAGCAGGTGCTCGGTGGCGGCCAGGCCCCCGGTCCAGTTGGTGGCGCCGATCGCCGGCACGTCCGTCCCGGCCACTCCGGCGTCCGGGTCGACCACCACCACCGGCACGTTGAGCCGACGCAGCTGCGCCTGCACCGCGGCGCCCAGGTGCGAGGTCACCATGATCACGCCGTCGGAGGCGCGACCGCGCAGGTTGTGCAACCACTGCCGGGTCGAGCTGGACTCGCGGTGCACGGCCGAGACGACCGTGCCCACCCCGGCGGCGTGGTTGACGTCCTCCACCCCACGGATGATCTCCACGGCCCACGGGCTGTCCAGGTCGTTGAAGACCAGGTCGACCAGGTTCGCCCGGCGGACGGTGCGGCTGCCGCGGCGCCGGTAGCCGTGGTGGCGCAGCAGCTCCTCGACGCGTTCGCGGGTGTCCGGCGCGACGTCGGACCGCCCGTTGAGCACCCGCGACACCGTGGGCACGGAGACGCCGGCCTCCCGTGCGATCGCGGTGATGGTCACCCTGCGCTCGTCGTCCGCGTTCACCCCGAGTCCCCTTCGCCGGCTGCCCGGAACCGACCGGCAAGCCGTGCCGCCCCACCGACATCTTGCCGTACGTCGTGGTCTTGACGACAGGTCGGGCCGGTCCTAGCGTTCGCACCTGTTGCGGAAAACTTCCGGAACGCGGCGGGATGCCTTCCGGTGGTCCGTCGCCGTCCTCGCAAACCGGACGACGAGGAACAGTCACGCGTGTTGACCGACCTGCCCGAGGCGGAACTCCGCCGCTACCGCAGCGACCTGCGGGAACCGTCCGACTTCGACGCGTTCTGGTCCGACACGCTCGCGGAGGCCCGCTCCTGCGGGGAGCCCGTGCAGGTGACCCCCGTGCCCACCCCGCTGGCCGCGGTGGACGTGTTCGACGTGACCTTTCCCGGGTTCGCCGGCCAGCCGGTGCGGGCCTGGCTGCGGGTGCCCCGCGGCGCGCCCGGCCCGGCGCCGACAGTCGTGCAGTACGTCGGCTACGGCGGCGGGCGCGGCCACCCGCTGGAGAACCTGCTCTGGTCCGCGGCCGGGTTCGTGCACCTGCAGATGGACACCCGGGGCCAGGGTTCCGGGTGGAGTCGAGGCGACACCCCCGACGTGGCCGCGGCCGGGCCGCAGGCGCCCGGGATGGCCACCCGCGGGGTGGAGGACCCGCGCCGGTACTACTACCGGCGCTTCCTCACCGACGCCGTCCGCGCGGTCGACGCCGCGTGCGGCCTGCCGGCCGTCGACCCGGACCGGGTCG
>NZ_CADEAU010000758.1 GCF_902825405.1 Micromonospora maritima
GGACGACGGGCCGTCGACGAGTTCCTGCGCGAGCTGCGCGGCGCAGCGACCGTGCTCGAACTGGGGACGCGGCGGGACGGCCGCCCGACGCCTCCGGCGACCCCGCCGCACGGCCGGGCGCTGCGGACCACTGTGGACCCGGCGACCGCGACGGCGGTACGGGAGCTGGCCCGCACCCACCGGGCCAGCCTGCACATGGTCGGGCTGGCCGCGTTCGCCACCCTGCTCGGCGCCGCCACCGGCCGGGACGACCTGCTGATCGGCGTCGCCTTCGCCGGGCGTACCAGCGTGGCCGCCGAACAGAGCGTGGGCTGCCACGTCAACACGCTGCCGCTGCGCCTGCGCCCGGCCCTCGACCGCACGTTCGCCGACCTGCTCGCCGAGGCGCGGCGGGTCACGCTGTTCGCCGCCGCCCGCCAGGACGTCCCGTTCGACCTGCTGGTGGAACGGCTGAACCCGGCCCGCCGGCCGCACCGCAACCCGCTCGTCCAGGTCGCGTTCGGGGTGCAGAACGCGCCGCCGGCCCGGCACCTCAGCGCGGTCGGCGGCGAGTTCACCGGCGTGGAGCTGACACCCGACGCGGCCCGTCTCGACCTGACGCTCTGGCTGGACGACCGCCGGGACGGGCTGGCGGCGCTCTGGACCTACCGCACCGACCTGTTCGACGACGACGGGGTGGCGACGTGGCACCGCCGCCTCACCGCGCTGCTGCGCGCTGCCGCCGTCGACCCCGGGCGCAGTCTGGCCGACTGCGTCGACACCGCTGGGAGAGAGAGATGACCGATCAGATTCCCCTCGCACGGCCCGTCCCCCGTCGCGGCCGGGACCGGAGCCTGGTGGACGTCCGGCCGGACTGGCCCGGCGGCCCACTGCCGGCACTGGTCCGCGCCAACGTCCCCGACGTCGACCTGGCCGGCTGGCTCGCCGGCCACCGCGACGACATCGACGAGCTGGCCCGGCGCGCCGGCGCGGTGCTGTTCCGCGGCTTCGCCGTCGCCGGCGCCGACGACTTCCGGACCGTGATGGCGGCGCTCTCCGGCGACGTGCTGTCCTACGGCGAGCGGTCCTCGCCGCGCAGCCGGGTCACCGAGGGCGTCTACACCTCCACCGAGCACCCGGCCGACCAGCCGATCGTGCTGCACAACGAGCAGTCGTACACGCTCACCTGGCCGCTGCGCATCGTGTTCCACTGCGAGGTCGAGCCGGCCGCCGGTGGGCGTACGCCGCTGGCGGACAGCCGTCGGGTGCTGGCCCGGCTGCGCCCGGAGACGGTCGCCGAATTCGAGCGGCGCGGCGTGCTCTACCGGCGCAACTACCTGCCCGGGATCAGCCTGAGCTGGCAGACGGCGTTCCAGACCGACTCGCGCGCCGAGGTCGAGGCGTACTGCGCCCGCGCCATGATCGACGTGGAGTGGGTGGGCGAGACGCAGCTGCGGACCCGGCAGGTCCGCCCCGCGGTACGCCGGCACCCGGTCACCGGGGAACGGACCTGGTTCAACCACGCGTTGTTCTTCCACGTCACCTCGCTGCCCGAGGACGTCAGCGCCGGGCTGCGGGCGGCGCTGGTCGAGGAGGACCTGCCCTACCAGACCGCGTACGGGGACGGCACGCCCCTGCCGGACGACGTGCTGGCCGAGCTGCGGGCCGCGTACGCGGCGGAGACCCGCTCCTTCGCCTGGCGGCAGGGAGACGTGCTGCTGGTGGAGAACATGCTCGCCGCGCACGCCCGGGAACCGTTCACCCCGCCCCGGCGGATCCTCACCGCGATGTCCGACCCGGTCGCCGCCCCGGAGCTGGTCGGGCACCGCACCCGGGACGGTGCCGCGTGAGCGCCCCGGGGCCGCGCCGGCGCGGCAGCGGTGGCACGGTCGCCGCTCCGGTG
>NZ_CADEAU010000759.1 GCF_902825405.1 Micromonospora maritima
CTGCCCGCGCTGCTGGCCACGGCGGCGGGGATCCTCACCTACTACGCGCTGGACCTGCCGCCGGTCGGCGTGGTCGCACCGGCCGCGGCCGTGCTCTACCGGGTCGCGGAGCGGGGCCGGGTCGTGCCGGCCGCGCTGGTCGCCGGAGGGCTGCTGGCCGTGTCGGTGGGGGTCCGGCTCGTCGAGGGCGACGACGTCGCGGTCGTCGTCGGGACCGAGCTGGGGTCGGAGGCGGCGCTCGCGCTCGCCGTCATCGCCCTCGGAGACGCGGCACGCAACCGGCGGTCGCTGCGCGCGGCGTTGGTCCGCCAGGCCATGGCGGCCGACGAGGAGCGCCACCGCGAGGCGGCCCGGCAGGTCGAGGCGGAACGGCTGCGCATCGCGCGGGAGGTGCACGACACGCTGGGGCACACGATGTCGGTGATCACGTTGCAGTCGGCGGTGGCGCGGGAGGCCCTCGCCGACCGGGATCCCGGGCAGGCGGAGGGCGCGCTGGCGGCCATCCACTCGGTGAGCGGCAGCGCGATGGCGGAGCTGCGGGCGACGCTCGGCACGCTGCGCCGCGAGCCCGGGCCGCACGAACCCGTGCCCGGGTTCGCCCAGCTAACCGCGCTCGTCGACGGCGTGCGTCGGGGCGGGTTGGCGGTGGAGCTGCGGGTCGACGGTCCGGTGGAGGCGCTGCCCGCGGTGGTCGGCAGCACGGTCTACCGGGTCGTGCAGGAGGCGTTGACGAACGTGCTGCGCCACGCCGACGCCACCCGGGTGACCGTCACGGTCCGTGCCACGCCCGGCTGGCTCACCCTGGAGGTGGTGGACGACGGTCGTGGCGGCCCACCCACCGGGCGGACGGGCCGCCAGGGCCAGGGGCTGCGCGGCATGGCGGAACGGGTCGCCCTGCTGGGCGGCACTGTCGAGACCGGCGCTGTGGAAAGCGGCACGGTCGCGAGCGGCGACGCGCCGAGCGGTTTCCGGGTGTCGGTCCACCTGCCGCTGGCGCGGGTGACCGCGTGAACCCGATCCGCGTCGTTCTCGTCGACGACCAGCACCTGGTCCGCACCGGCCTGCGGGCGCTGCTCGACCGCGCCGCCGACATCGAGGTGGTGGGCGAGGCCGGTGACGGTGGTGGCGGGCTGGCGGTGGTCCGGGAGCAGCGGCCCGACGTCGTGCTCATGGACGTGCGGATGCCCGGCGGGGACGGGCTGGAGGCCACCCGGCGGATCCTCGCCGATCCGCTGCTCACCGGCGTGCGGGTGGTCATGCTGACCACGTTCGACGACGACGAGTACCTGTTCGAGGCGATCCGCGCCGGCGCCGCCGGCTTCCTGCTCAAGGACACCCCGCCCGACGCGCTGCGGGAGGCCGTCCGGGTGGTCGCGGGCGGGGACGCGCTGCTCTCGCCGGCCGTCACCAGGCGGGTGCTGACCGCGGCGGCCCACGCCCCGGTCACCGACCCGGCGCGACTGGCCGGGCTCACCGCGCGGGAGCGGGACGTGCTCGCCCAGGTCGGCGCGGGGCTGTCGAACACGGAGATCGGGCAGGTGTTGTTCCTCAGCCCGGACACCGCCCGCACCTATGTGAGCCGGCTGCTGCAGAAACTGAACGCCCGCGACCGGTCCCAGCTCGTGGTGATCGCGTACGAGACCGGGCTGGTCCGTCCCGGCGAGCGGTGAGGCCCGGTCAGACCTGCGCCTCGCTCGCCGCCTCCGGTTCCGCGTGCCGTCCCCCGCCGTTGCGCCGCTCGTCCCCGTGCCCCGGCCACCACGCCGTGTGCCCGATCAGCCCGGTCAACGCCGGCACGAAGAACATCGACATCACGAACGCGGACAGCACGATCCCGATCGCCACCGCGAACCCCATCTGCTGGAGGAACGAGATCGG
>NZ_CADEAU010000760.1 GCF_902825405.1 Micromonospora maritima
CACCGGCCTGCTGGTCGGGCTCGTCGCCGCGGTCGCGATCAACCTCACGTACGCGGACAACGCCACCACCAACACGATCGCCGGCACCACGGCAGCGGCGCGGCCGGGTCGGCGGCCAGCAGCCGGCGGAACCCGTCGGCGAGCGCGTCCACCCGTTCGGCCGGCACGTGCCGGTGGTCGTACTGGATCATCAGCCCGAGCCGGCCGGCGTCCAGCTCGGCGTCGACGGCGAGGCTGAACGCCACGTCCACGGTGACGCCCCGGCTGTCCACGATGCGGCTGCCGGTGCCGGACGGCCGCGCCGGGAAGTGCGTCCAGTTGAAGAAGTGGTCGAAGCGCGGGCCCGCGCCGCCGACCCGGACGATCTCGGCGAGCGGGAAGCGGTGGTGGCCCATCAGCTCCCGCTCGGCCCGCCACGCCTCGGCGGCCAGCTCGGCCACCGACCGGGTGCCCAGCGCGACCCGCACCGGCAGCGTGTTGAGGAACAGCCCGAGCGTGGCGTCGCTGCCCTCGCCCTCCGGTCGGCCGCCGACCACCAGGCCGCTGACCACGTCGTCGCGGCCGGCCAGCTCGCCGAGCAGGCGCAGGTGGAGGGCGAACAGCCACGACTTGACCGGCACCCCGGCGTCCCGGGCCGCGTCGGCCACCCGTTGCGTGGTGCCGGGCCGCAGCGGTACCCGCTGGGTGGTGGTGGTCCTCGGCTGCGCGCCGCCCACCAGCAGCGGCGGCGCGGCACCGGCGCCGTCCCGCCAGAACCGCCGGGTCACCGGGTCCGCCAGCGCCGCCCGCTCGGCCACCACGTACTCCCGCAACGGCAGGCCGGGGTCGGCGGTGGCCGGCGTGCCGGCCCGCTCCCGGTCGTACGCGGCGAGCAGGTCGGTGAGGAACAGGTGCAGGCTCCAGCCGTCCAGGACGGCGTGGTGCTCGGCGACCAGCAGCGTGAACGTGTCCCCGTCGGCGCGCAGCGCGTGCAGCCGCAGCAGCGGCGGCCGGCTCAGGTCGAACGGGCGCAGACGTTCCTCGGCGACGAGCGCGTCGACCCGGTCGCGGCGGGCCTGCGGGTCCAGGCCGGACAGGTCGGTCACCGGCAGGTCGACGGGCACCCGCTCGTGCACGAGTTGCAGCGGTTCGGCGTACGCGCCGAGCGCGAACCCGGTGCGCAGCACCGGATGGGCGTCCACCAGCACGGTCAGCGCGCGGCGCAGTGCCGCCGGGTCCAGCGGCGCGGCCACCTCGTGCGCGGTGACGTTGTGGTAGACGGCCGGGTCACCCGTCAACTCGCCGTGGTAGACCATGCCGAGCTGGAGCGCGGTCATCGGGTACGCGTCCACCAGCCCGTCCGGCAGCAGCTCCCGGTCGGCCGCGCCGACGAGCGCAAACTTGTCGGCCGCGCCGACGGGGGAGAACCGGGCGGCCGGCTCGGCCGCGACGCCGTCCAGCGTGACCCGGCCGTGTGCGACCAGCTCCCGGATCGTCTGGTGGGTGAAGATGTCGTTGAGCTGGAACGACAGCCCGCGCTTCTGCGCCGCCACCTGCATCTGGATGCTGCGGATGGAGTCGCCGCCGAGCGCGAAGAAGCTGTCGGTGACGCCGAACGAGGCCACGCCGAGCACCTCGCGCCACGCCTCGACCAGGATCTCCTCGGCCCGGTTGGCCGGTGCCGTCGCCGGGTCGTCGGCCGGGCGCTCCACCCGGGGCGCGGGCAGCGCCGCCCGGTCGAGCTTGCCGTTGCGGGTCAGCGGCAGCTCGTCGAGGACCACCACGGCGGCCGGCACCAGGTGCGCCGGCAGCCGCTGCGTGAGCCACTCCTGGACGGTGAGGGGGGACGCCGGACCGGCGGGCTCGGCGGGCGCCGCGTCCGCGCCGGCGGCGTAC
>NZ_CADEAU010000761.1 GCF_902825405.1 Micromonospora maritima
GGTGAAGACGCTGTCGTCGAAGGACTCGACCGGCAGGTTGAAGTGCTGCATCACGCCGGGCAGGTCACAGAAACGTACGTCGACGAACTTCACGTCCTCGTTCTTGAGGTATCGCAGGAGTTCCTCGGGATTGGCGAACACACGTCCTCCTGGCAGGTCCACTCCGGTGGCTGGCTCCTGGCGACGCTATGGCCGGGCGGTTGCCCGGCCGTGTCTCCTCTGTTTCCGCCGTGTTACGTCGCTCGCGGAGCGTCATCCCCGCCTGGTCTGCTGGCCTTTGCGGCGTTCGTCGGATTTACCGGTAGGCGCCGACGCGGCGCTACCCTGGCCGCTGTGACCGAAACCGCAACCCCGGTGCCGCCCGCCACCGACCCCACCTTCACCCCACCCAGCCTCGGCCGCCGCTTCGGCGCGCTGGTCATCGACTGGATCCTCTGCCTGCTGGTCGCCGGCACCTTCGCGCAGCCGACCCGCGACGGATGGTCACCCGTCCTGGTGCTGGTCCTGGAGTACGGCTTCTTCCTCGGCCTGTTCGCCCAGACGCCGGGCATGTTCCTGACCCGGGTCCGCTGCGTGGCCTGGGCCGACGGAGGCCGGATCGGGATCGTCCGCGCGCTGCTGCGCGGCCTGCTGCTGGCCCTCGTCGTGCCGGCCCTGATCATGGACGAGCACCGGCGCGGCCTGCACGACCGCCTCACCGGATCGGTCGTCACCGACGCGCCCCGCCGCTGACCCGCACCGGAAAGGAGCCGGCCCCCGTCGGGGACCGGCTCCTTCTCCGCGTACGTCGGAGGTCAGCGACCCCGGGTCTGCCGGAACGCGCCGCGCGGCGGCCGCATGTTCTTCGGGACCGCGCCCTTGGGCATCTGCGGCCGCGCGGTCAGCGCCTTGAGGCGCTTGTCGAGAGCGTTCACGTCCTTGGGGGAGAGGCTGCGGGGCAGCCGCATCAGCGTCATCCGCAGCTTGCGGACCGGCAGCTCACCGTCGCCCTGACCGATCACGTAGTCGTGCAGGGGAGCGCTGCCGATCACCTTGGCCAGCCGGCGCTTCTCCTGGCCCAGCAGACCCCGGACGCGCTGCGGGTTCCCCTCGGCCAGCAGGATCACGCCGGGCCGGCCCACCACCAGGTGCACCATGTCCATCTGCGTGGTGGAGCTGACCGCCGGGGTGACCCGCCAGTCGCCGCGCATGCTCTCCATGATCTGCGCCGCCGCGCCGGGCTGCCCCTCGGCGGCGTTCATCATCGCCTTGTTGGACCGCAGGTTGAGCACGATCAGCACGGCGAGCAGGGTGAGCAGGATGCCGATCGGCAGCCAGATCCAGCCCCAGGCGAGCACCGCGACCACGGTGAGCGCGAGCGGGATCAGCACCGCCGCCGCCGTCAGCGGCGCGAACCACTTGTCCTGCTTGGCGGTGAACCGGAACACCATCCCGATCTGCTTCAGCCGCTGGCCGAACGAGACCTTCTCCTGGGGCTTTGCCATGCCGCAGAGTCTAGTGGTCGGCGCCCGGCCCGTTGATCCGTGGCCGCCCCTTCCGGCGCGGGCTGAGTACCTTACGGCCGCGCCGGCCCGTTCCGGCCCTCGGGTAAGGAGGTGGGACCGACGAAGATCAGGCACCGTACCCATGCCCCGGGGGCACCTTCGCGCGGAAAGTCGATGTCGACAGGGACGACACACCGCACGACAGGGAGATCGACGATGTTCGGCAACGACGCGGAATTTCTGCTCAGCATCCACCGCAGCCACGCCTCCGAGCTGCAGGCCGACGCGGCCCTCGACCGGCTCGCCCGGTCGCTGCCCCGCCGGCACGCGCACGGGTGGCTGGGCCGACGCCAGCACACCGCCCGCACCACCGACGCCCG
>NZ_CADEAU010000762.1 GCF_902825405.1 Micromonospora maritima
AGCACGCCGCCGCCGAGGCTCGCCCGCACCGGCCCCTCCGGGCGGAGCACGGTGCACACGCCCCGGTCCACCCGGGCCACCCGCCCGGGTCGGTGGTGGTCGGCGCGTCGATCGAGATGGGTCGCCCAGTCGGCGTCCCAGCCGAGGGCGGTCAGGTCCAGGTTCATGGTGTCCTCATCGGTGTCGAGGGGGTTCACGGCGGAACACGCGTGCTTCGACCGGCATGCTCACCACCTCCGCTCCGACTCCCGGTGCCCGCGTCCTGCGCGACCTCGGGCCGGCGCGTCCCCGCCGTCACCCGCTGTCGTCGGACCCGACGGTAGGGGCCGCGCCGACGCGCCGAAAGCGATTTCCCCGGCGGCGCGGCCGGGTCCCGCCCGCTAGGGTCGAACCCGTGAGAACGAGATGACCAGTGACCCCCTGCTGTTGACCGGTGACCTGGCCGAGGCGAACGACCGCCTGCTGCGTACCGTCGCCGGCCTGGCCGCCGCGGACGTCGCGGCGCCCTCGCTCCTGCCGGGCTGGACCCGCGCGCACGTGCTCACCCACCTGGCCCGCAACGCCGACGGGTTCGTCAACCTGCTCACCGCCGCGCGCACCGGCGAGGAGATCCCGATGTACGCCTCGGTCGAGGCGCGTAACGCCGACATCGAGGCGGGGGCCGGTCGGGGCCCGGCCGACCTGCTCGACGACCTGCGCCGCAGCGGCCAGCGGTTCGACGCGGCGGTGGCGCAGATGCCGGCCGAGGCGTGGGGTGCCACGGTGCAGGCCCGGCGCGGCCCGTGGCCGGCGGCGCTGCTGGTCTGGGGCCGGCTGCGCGAGGTCGAGGTGCACCACGTCGACCTCGCGAGCGGCTACCGGCCGGCGGACTGGCCGGAGGCGTTCGCCCAGCGGCTGCTGCACGAGGTGGTGACCGGGCTGTCCGGCAACCCGGCCGCGCCGGCCATGGTGCTGCGCGTCGACGGCGCCGCACACGAACTCGTCGTGGGTGACCCCGAGGGGGCGCCCACGGTCACCGGCCCCGCGCCGGAACTCGCCGCCTGGCTGACCGGCCGGGGCGCGGGCGAGCTGCTCACCGTCGTCCCCGACGGTCCCCTGCCGAACCCACCGGAATGGATCTGAACGCCGTCATGACCTACACCGGAGACGTCACGCCCGGCGGCCCGCCGGCCGTGCGCGAGCTCGACCGGCTCACCGTCAGCAAGCTGTCGGTCGGCCCGATGGACAACAACGCCTACCTGCTGCGCTGCCACGCCACCGGCGACCAGGTGCTGATCGACGCGGCGAATGAGGCGCCCCGCCTGCTGGAGCTGGTCGGCGACGGCGGTCTGACCACGGTGGTCACCACCCACCGGCACATGGACCACTGGGTCGCGCTGGAGGAGGTGGTCGCCAAGACCGGCGCCCGCGCGCTGGTGCACGCCGACGACGCCGAGGGCCTGCCGATCGACGCCGAGCCGCTGCGCGAGGGCGACACCGTCGAAGTCGGCGACTGCGCGCTGGAGGTCATCCACGTGCGTGGGCACACGCCGGGGTCGATCGCGCTGCTCTACCGCGACCCGGCCGGCACCCCGCACCTCTTCACGGGTGACTCCCTCTTTCCGGGTGGCGTGGGCAACACCGACCAGGACCCGGAGCGGTTCGGCCAGCTCATCGACGACGTCGAGGCCAAGCTCTTCGACCGGCTGCCGGACGAGACCTGGTTCTACCCGGGGCACGGCAAGGACAGCACGATCGGCGCGGAGCGGGCGGCACTGCCGCAGTGGCGGGCCCGCGGCTGGTGAGCGCGCCGGGTCCGGCCTCCCCCGTGGCGGCCGGACCCGGCCCGGTCAGCCGGTCACGGCGCGCAGCCGGCGCCGGG
>NZ_CADEAU010000763.1 GCF_902825405.1 Micromonospora maritima
CAGCACCCGGGCGGTGACCCGCTGCCGGAACAACGGGTCGGCGGTGAGCTGGGCGGCGATCACCGGTGCGCCGAGCCGGGCGCGGCGGTTCGGGGCGAACTTGGCGACCCGGCGCAGCGGCACCGGCACCTCGTCGGCGGGCAGGCCGGGCAGCACCGCGGCGGTCAGCGTGACGATCCGCTGGCGGACCGGCTCGGGAAGGGTGGGCTCGGGCTCGACCGTGGTGGTGGATTCCTCACCGGTTCCGGGCGCACCGACCACCGGCTCCTCCGGGGAGGTGCGGTCGTCGTACGGCTCGGTGAGGGGCATGTGGCAAGTCTCCCACCCCGAACGGGCCCACCGCCCGGTGAGTGAGCCGATCTCTCATCGTACCCCCGTGGTAACGGAAGGGGCCGGAGTGACCGGAGTGTCGGACCGTGCCGTTACCGTCCGGCGGGTGACGCGAGCGGAGTACGTCCAGGAGGCGTTGGCCGGGCTGGACCGGGCGGCGGGCAGCGGGGTCGACCCCGCGCTGCCGCTCTACGCGACCACCTTCGTGGTGGTCGACCTGGAGACCACCGGCGGCGCGCCGGACGGCGGCGGGATCACCGAGATCGGCGCGGTGAAGGTCCGTGGCGGCGAGGAGCTGGGCGTGCTCGCGACCCTGGTCAACCCGGGTGTGCCGATCCCACCGTTCATCACCGTGCTGACCGGCATCACCCAGGCGATGCTGCTGCCCGCGCCGCCGATCGAGCAGGTGCTGCCGAGCTTCCTGGAGTTCATCACCGACGCCGTGCTGGTCGCCCACAACGCCCCCTACGACGTCGGCTTCCTCAAGGCCGCCTGCGCGAAGCACGGCTACCCGTGGCCCAACCCCCGGGTGCTGGACACCGCCGCGCTGGCCCGCCGGGTGCTCACCCGCGACGAGGTGCCCAACCGCAAGCTGGGCACCCTCGCGGCCTACTTCCGCACCGCCACCCAACCCACCCACCGGGCGCTCGACGACGCCAAGGCCACCGTCGACGTGCTGCACGGGCTGATCGGCCGCCTCGGCGGGCACCGGGTGGACACCGTCGGCGAAGCGATCGAGTTCGCCCGGGCGGTCACCCCCACCCAGCGGCGCAAGCGGCACCTGGCCGAGGGGCTGCCGAAGGTGCCGGGGGTCTACATCTTCCGCGCCGCCGACGACCGGCCGCTCTACGTCGGCACCTCCGGTGACATCGCCACCCGGGTGCGCAGCTACTTCACCGCCGCCGAGAAGCGGGCCCGGATCTCCGAGATGCTCGCCGCCGCCGAGCGGGTGGAGGCGGTCGAGTGCGCCCACTCGCTGGAGGCGGAGGTGCGCGAGCTGCGACTGATCGCCGCGCACGCGCCGCCGTACAACCGCCGGTCGAAGTATCCCGAGCGCCAGGTGTGGCTGAAGCTCACCGACGAGGCGTACCCCCGGTTGTCGATCGTGCGCGACCTCGCGCCCACCGACTCGGCCTACCTCGGTCCGTTCCGGTCCCGGCAGGCGGCCGAGCTGGCCGCCGCCGGCTTCCACGACGCGGTCCCGCTGCGTCAGTGCACGCACCGGCTCTCCCGGCGCACCACCATGCCGGCGTGCGCGCTGGCCGAGCTGGGTCGCTGCCCGGCGCCCTGCGAGCACAAGATCACCCCCGAGGAGTACGAGCACCGCGCCGCCACCCCGTTCCGCACCGCCACCCGTGACGACCCCGGCGTGGTGGTCGACGCCCTGCTCGCCCGGATCGAGCTGCTGTCCGCCGCGCAGCGCTACGAGGAGGCCGCGGTGGCGCGGGGCCGGCTGGTCGCGGTGCTGCGCGCGGCCGTCCGGATGCAACGGTTGGCCGCGCTGACCGGCATCGCCGAGCTGGC
>NZ_CADEAU010000764.1 GCF_902825405.1 Micromonospora maritima
GCCGTGCCGGCGGGCCACCGCGTGCAGCCGCGCGAGCGGGGCCAGGTCGCCGTCGACGGAGAAGACCGACTCGGTCACCACCACCGCCGGCCGACCCGGTGCGGCGGCCAGCGCGGCCTCCACCGCCGCCACGTCGGCGTGCGGCGTCACCACCGTCTCCGCGCCGGAGATGCGGCAGCCGTCGATCAGCGACGCGTGGTTGTGGGCGTCGGAGACGAGCAGCGTACGCGGCTGCGTCAGACCCCGGACCGCGGCGAGGTTGGCCAGGTAGCCGGAGGAGAACACCAGTGCCCGGTCGACGCCGAGCCAGCCGGCCAGGTCGTCCTCCAGCGCGTGGTGCAGGTCGGTGGAGCCGCGCACCAGGCGCGACCCGGTGGCGCCCAGCCCGTACCCGGACAGGGCCCGCGCGGCGGCGGCGGTGACCTCCGGGTGGGTGGCCAGGCCGAGGTAGTCGTTGCCGGCCAGGTCGACCACGGCGTCGTCGGCGGACCGCGGGCGCAGCGTGCGGGTCAGACCGGCCCGGGCCCGCAGCTCGGCCCGGCGGTCCAGGGCCGCCAGCCAGTCCGCCACCTGCCGTCCCCTCCCGCCGACTCCCGCCCTCCGGGCGCTTCCGCGGGGCGAAGCTACCACCCGGGCGGACCGCCCCGGCGTGGCGCGGTCCCGGCTCGCCAGCGGTTTCCCGGTGTCTCGGCGGCCTGTTAGGTTACGAGCCATGCCAGAGATCCTCGACCAGGCCCGGACCCGGGTGCTGGAGAACGGCGTCGGCCTCGACGAGGCCGGCATCCTCGCGGTGTTGAACCTGCCCGACGAGCACCTGCCGGCCGCCCTCCAGCTCGCCCACGAGGTCCGCATGCGGTGGTGCGGGCCGGAGGTGGAGGTCGAGGGCATCGTCTCGCTGAAGACCGGCGGCTGCCCCGAGGACTGCCACTTCTGCTCCCAGTCCGGCCTGTTCACCTCGCCGGTGCGCTCGGTCTGGCTGGACATCCCGGCGCTGGTCGAGGCCGCGAAGCAGACCGCCGCGACCGGGGCGACCGAGTTCTGCATCGTGGCCGCCGTGCGCGGCCCGGACACCCGGCTGATGACGCAGATGCGCGAGGGCGTGGCCGCCATCCGGGCCGCCGTCGACATCCAGGTCGCCGCCTCGCTCGGCATGCTCACCCAGGAGCAGGTCGACGAGCTGGTCGAGATGGGCGTGCACCGCTACAACCACAACCTGGAGACCTGCCGCTCCTACTTCCCCAACGTGGTCACCACGCACTCCTGGGAGGAGCGCTGGGAGACGCTGCGGATGGTCCGCGAGTCCGGCATGGAGGTCTGTTGCGGCGGCATCCTCGGGCTCGGCGAGACGGTCGAGCAGCGCGCCGAGTTCGCCGCCCAGCTCGCCGAGCTGGACCCGCACGAGGTGCCACTGAACTTCCTCAACCCGCGTCCGGGCACGCCCCTGGGTGACCGTCCGACGGTCGAGGGCAAGGACGCGCTGCGGGCCATCGCCGCGTTCCGGCTGGCCATGCCGCGCACCATCCTGCGCTACGCGGGCGGCCGCGAACTCACCCTCGGTGACCTCGGCACCCGCGACGGCCTGCTCGGCGGCATCAACGCGGTCATCGTCGGCAACTACCTGACCACGCTGGGCCGGCCGGCGACCGACGACCTGAAGCTGCTGGAAGACCTGAAGATGCCGGTGAAGGCGCTCTCGGCGACCCTGTGAGGCAGAGGTGACCGAACTCTCCCCCGCCACGGCCGTCCCCGCCGCGCTCTGGTGCGACAGGTGCGGCGAGTCGGTGGCGGCCGGGCCGCACCCGGCGTGCGCGGCGGCCCGGGCGCTGGAGCCGCCGCGCT
>NZ_CADEAU010000765.1 GCF_902825405.1 Micromonospora maritima
GACCTCGGTGTACGCCGCACCGGCGCCGGCCGCCGCGCCACCGCCCGGCGGATCGGCCGACCCGGCGGAGGTGTTCGCCCGGGCGGCCCGGCACGGCGACGAGCACGTGGTGAAGCTCGCCGACGCGGTGCTGGAGGCGCACGCCACGACCGGCGACGAACGGGTGCTGGCCGCAGCCGGCTACGCCGGCCACCTGATCTGAGACGGACGCGGGCCGGCGTGCCGTAGCCTCGGCAGGATGTGGCCCCGGATCGGTGGACTGCGCGCGCTCGCCCTCGGCACGCCCGGCGAGCTGCGCGCCGACCTCAACACCCTGGTGCTCTCCGGCGTGAAGACCGCCACCGCCGGCCGGCTCGGCGAGTACGCCGAGGAGGGCGAGGAGCTGGAGCACGTCGGCGAACGGCTGGCCCTGGTCGACGACCACGACGCGCTGGTCGGCGTCGTCGAGGTGACGGGCGTCGAGGTGGTCCGCTTCGCCGACGTGTCGTGGGACTTCGCCCGGTCCGAGGGCGAGGGCGACCGGTCGATCGAGGAGTGGCGGGCCGGCCACGGCGCCTACTGGGCCCGGCTGGGGACGCCGGTCACCGACGACAGCCGGATCGTCTGCCTGCGGTTCCGGCTGGTCTCCACCGAGGGCAGCATCGGCACCTGAGGCGTCAGGCGGCGCGGCGCAGCTCCGGCAGCATCGCCGCCGCCTCGACCAGCACGGCCTCGTCGCCGGCGTACCAACTGCTCTCGCGCGGCCAGTGCGTCACCACGTCGGTGAAGCCCAGCCGGGCCGCCCGGGCGACCTGCTCGGCGAGGAAGTCGGCGCTGGTCAGTGAGAAGACCGGGGCCGAGTCGAGGGAGAGGTAGCGGTCCAGCGTCGCCGGGTCACGGCCGGCCTGCTCCAACGTCCGCGTCATCCGGTCGGACAGCTCCGCCACCGTGCCCCACCAGGCCTCCAGGTCGTCGCCGTCGAGCCCGGTGGTGACCCAGCCCTGCCCGAACCGGGCGACCAGCCGCATCGAGCGGGGCCCGTTCGCGGCGACCACGAACGGCACCCGGGGTCGCTGCACGCACCCGGGATTGTTGCGGGCGTCCACCGCGGTGAACCACTCGCCGCGCCAGGTCGTGCCGTCCTCCCGCAGGACCAGGTCGAGCAGCTCGGTGAACTCGGCGAACCGGTCGACCCGCTGGCGGGGCGGCAGCGTCTCGCCGCCGAGCACCGCCGAGTCGAAGCCGATGCCGCCGGCGCCCAGCCCGAGCAGCACCCGGCCGCCGGAGACGTCGTCCAGCGCGGTGACCTGGCGAGCGAACGCCGCCGGGTGGCGGAAGTTCGGCGACGCGACCAACGTGCCCAGCCGGACCCGGGAGGTCACCGTGGCCGCCGCCGTCAGCGTCGTCCACGAGTCGAACCAGGGCCCGTCGACCAGGTCGCGCCAGCCCAGGTGGTCGTAGGTCCAGGCGTGGTCGAAGCCCCACTCGTCCGCCTGCGCCCACCGCCGGCGCGCCTCGGACCAGCGCTGGTCCGGCAGAATCACGATGCCAATCCGCATGATCGCCAGGGTACGACCCGGGTCGGACACCCCGACCCGGTCGGACCGACTACGCGGCCACCAGGTCGGCCACCACGCAGGCGATGTTGTCCGGCGCGCCCGCCGCGTAGGCCAGGTCGACCAGGAGCCCGACGGCGCTCTCCGGATCGTCGGCCCCGGTCAGCGCGGCGTGCACCGCGCCGGGATCCACCACGGCCGAGAGGCCGTCCGAGCAGAGCAGGTAGCGGTCGCCGGGCAGCGCGGTGCGCACCGCCAGGTCCGCCTCGACCTCGCCCGCGCCGAGCGCCCGGGCCAG
>NZ_CADEAU010000766.1 GCF_902825405.1 Micromonospora maritima
GGCACGGCCGAGGGTGACCCCGCGCTGCGGCCGGGCCGGCGGATCGCGCTGGCCGGCGTGCCCGAGCCGGTCGCCGGCGTGTACGTGCTGACCGAGGTGGTGCACACCGTGGACGCGGACGGCCACCTGACCCGGTTCTCCACGGTGCCGCCCGAGCCGTCGCCGGCCGCCGCCCCACCGCCGGCCACGGTCACCCTCGGCACCGTCACCGACGTGGACGACCCGGACCGGCTGGGCCGGGCCCGGGTGACGCTGCCCGCGTACGGGGACCTGGACGCCGGCTGGCTCGCGGTGCTCTTTCCCGGCGCGGGCCGGGGCAAGGGGATCGTCGCGCTGCCCGACCCGGACGACACCGTGCTGGTGGCGCTGCCCGGCGGCGAGCCGGCCTCGGGCGTGGTGCTCGGCTCGCTGTTCGGCACGGTCGAGCCGTACGACGCGGGCATCGTCTCCGGGCGGTCCCGGCGCTGGTCGATGCGGACCGGCACCGGCCAGTCGATCGTGATCGACGACGACGGGCGCACGCTGCGGCTGGCCACCGACGCCGGCAGCTTCGTCGAGCTGCGCCCCGAGCTGACCACCGTGCACGCCGCGGGTGACCTGGTGCTCTCCGCACCCGGCCGGGCCATGGTGGTACGCGCCCGCACCGTGGACTTCCTGCACGCCCCGACGGCGGAGGACGCCGAGACCGCCGCCGCCCAGGCCCGTACCCTCGCCCGCTCCCACGGAGGTGGCTGATGCGCTGGATCCACCGCGACTCGCTGATCACCTGCGGACACGACGGGCGGGTGCAGAACCGCCCGTCGCAGCACTGGGTCACCGTGCGGAGCGTCCCGGTGCTGGTGCGCCCCGACCCGGAGGGGCGCGAGATCACCGCCTGCCCGAACTACGGCCCGACGATCAAACCCTGCCTGCGCACCACGTCCGTCACCGTGGGCTACAGCACCTGGCTGCGGGTGGACCGCCAACCGGTGGTGCTGTCGCACCTGGACGGCCTCACCGACGGCACCCCGCCGGGCGCCGTGCACCACCAGGTGCGCGACCCGCGGCAGACGTTCCTGGGGGCCGACGCATGAGGGCCTTCCGCTTCGTCGGCGCCGGCTTCGACGCCGGTCGCGCCGGTGGCCTGGCGCTGACCGCCGCCGGCGGCCTCGCCATGACCGAGGGCGACGAGACGGTACGCCAGGCGCTGTACCTGCTGCTGTCCACCACGCCCGGCGAGCGGCTGATGCGTCCCGGCTACGGGTCCCGGCTGCACCGGCTGGTCTTCGCGCCCAACGACGACACCACCGCCGGGCTGGCGATCCACTACGTGCGGCAGGCGATCCGGCGGTGGGAGCCCCGGGTCGAGGTGCTCGACGTGGACGCCGGGCCCGACCCGGACGACCCGTGGCGTCTGGTGATCCGGCTCGACTACCGGGTCCGGGCCAGCCTCTTCCCCGGCCAGCTCGTGTTCTCCGTCGACCTGCTGCCCGCCGACGAGCAGCCCGGCGACATCCCCGACGAGGAGGCCACGTCATGACGCTGCCGGTGCCGCACCTGGACGACCGCGCCTTCCTCGACCTGGTCACCGAGGCCCGGGAACGGATCCGCCGGTCCTGCCCGGACTGGACCGACCTGTCCGCGCACGACCCGGGCGTGGCGCTGCTGGAGGCGTTCGCCTACCTGACCGAGGTGATGATCTACCGGCTGAACCAGTTGCCGGAGAAGGCGTACGTGGCGTTCCTGAACCTGCTGGGCGTGACCCGGCACCCGCCGGCGGCGGCCTGGGCGGACGTGCGCTTCACCCGCACCGGCGCGGACCGCGGCGCGGTCCGGGTGCCGGCCGGCAC
>NZ_CADEAU010000767.1 GCF_902825405.1 Micromonospora maritima
CGCGCGCCTCGGGCAGCCGGACCCGGGGCGAGCGGGCCAGGTCGAGCAGGGCGTCGGCGCGGCCACCTACCGTCCGGCCCGGGCGGTGGCGGTGCCGGCGGACGGCAGCGCGCACCGGGCCACCGTCGCCGTGCTGGAGCTGCCGGCCCGGCTGGACCACGTGACCGTTCCGGTACGCGCCGCCGAGGCGCACCTGCGGGCGACGGTACGCAACACGTCGGACCACACGCTGCTCCCCGGGCCGGCGGCGGTGTTCCACGGGGCGGACTTCGTGGCGGCCACCCGGCTGCCGACGTGGGCGCCCGGCGAGGAGACGGAGCTGGCGCTGGGGGTGGACGACCGGCTCCGGGTGGAGCGGAAGCTGCACCGGCGGTCGGAGACCAGGGCCACGCTCGGGTCGACGCGGCGCCGGGAGGTGGACTACCGGATCACCGTCGCCAACCACACGCCGCGGCCGGCGACGGTGGAGGTACGCGACCAGCTGCCGGTGTCCCGCGACGAGGCGGTGGTGGTCCGGGAGACGACGGTGACGCCACCGCCGGCCGAGCGGACCGAGCTGGGGGAGCTGATCTGGCGGTTGTCTCTCGCCCCGGGTGGGAGCGGCGAGATCGCCCTGGGCTTCCGGGTGGAGCTGGCCAAGGGCGTCGAGCTGACCGGCTGGCGGGAGTAGGTGTGCGGCGGGGGCCCTCCCGGCGCGGAATGCGTCGGGCAGGGCCCCGCCCCGCACGCCTCAGAGGCGGCGGCGGCCGTAGGCCCCCGCGGCGATGGCGACACCGATCGCGGCGAAGACGACCTGGAGCGCCAGCTCGATCCAGTCGATGCCGGCCGTGTCGTCGACGTTGAACGCGCCGGCGACGAACGTGCCCAGGATCGCGGCGACCACACCGATGAGCAGCGTGAGCCAGATCGGGATGTTCTGCTTGCCCGGCACCACCAGTCGGCCGAGCGCGCCGATGACGAGGCCGATGACGATCGCGGTGAAGAAACCCGTGACTTCCACGAGAGCCGTCCTTTTCCCTCGGATGTGTTGGCGTCCCGATGGTTGCCCCGATCAACCATCCACCCAAACGCGAGAATCGTTTCTTCATGGAACTGTCATGCGCGGCAGGCGCCGGTCAGCCCCAGATCATCTGCACGAGGACCAGCGCGCCGACCACGTCCGGGCCGCGCACCACCTGCCGCACCAGGTCGACCGGAATCATCCCGAACGGGGTGTCGGCCGCGGCGCCGCCGTACGTCATGGGTGGTCGGGTGGCCGCCCGGTAGGCCGCCGCCACGGTGCCGAGCACGAGCACCCCGTCGACGACGCCGACGCCGGACCGCACCGCCGGCAGCGACGCCGCGTACCAGACCAGCACGGCGACGGCCGGGACCACGAGATGGGCCAGGGTCACCAGGGTGTCGCCGCCGCCCAGCGCACGCCGCAGCCCGGCGGACCGGTTGACGGCACGCAGCCCGCCGGTCAACCGGCCGGCTGCCAGGAATCCGAGGACCACCTGCGCCGGGCCGGCCGACCCCGGCAGCGCCGCCGCGACCGCGTACGTCGTCAGCAGCAGCGCCGCCCACACCACGAGCGCGCTGGGGTGGCGTACCGGACGCCACAGCTCGGCCTGCACGAGCACGCCGAACCGACCGAGGGGACGGAAACGGCGGCTCGCCACCCGGCCGATCGACCGCCAGCGACGGCTCTCCACCAGGTCGGTGAGGATCGAGGGGTCGAGCATCACCGTGGCCCCCGCCGCCGCGCCCGCCGCCTGCGCGCCCGTGGCGAGCGAGGCGCGGTCCACGAACGGCAGCGCCCGGTACGCCCGGACCACCGCCGCCAC
>NZ_CADEAU010000768.1 GCF_902825405.1 Micromonospora maritima
AGCCGCAGCTCGCGCTGCGCGACGGCGCCGCCCTCACGCCCCGGCTGGTCCGGGCCCGCGACACCGGCGTGCTGGCACCCCCGGCCGGCGGACAGCCGTGGCGGCTCGACGTGACCGAGACGGGCACGCTGGAGAACCTCGCGCTGCTGCCCGTCCCGGTGGAGGAGGGCACGGTGCCGGCCGGACACGTCGCGGTCGAGATGCGTGCCTCCGGGCTGAACTTCCGGGACGTCGTGCTCGCCCTCGGCATGGTCCCCGACCAGCAGGTGCTGGGCAGCGAGGGCGCCGGCGTGGTGCGCGAGGTCGGCCCCGGCGTCACCGGGCTGGCCCCCGGCGACCGGGTGGCGGGCATCTTCGCCGGCTCGTTCGCCACCGTCGCCGTCACCGACCACCGCATGGTCACCCGGATCCCCGACCACTGGTCGTACGCCGAGGCGGCGAGCGTGCCGGTGGTGTTCCTGACCGCCTGGTACGGCCTGGTCGAACTGGCCGGACTGACCGCCGGGGAGTCGGTGCTGGTGCACGCCGCCACCGGCGGCGTCGGCATGGCCGCCGTGCAGATCGCCCGCCACCTCGGCGCCGAGGTCTACGGCACGGCCAGCCCCGCCAAGTGGCCGGTGCTGCGAGCCACCGGCCTCGACGACGCGCACATCGCCTCCTCCCGCTCCCTCGACTTCGCCGACGAGTTCCGCGCCCGCCGCGCCGGTCGGGGCGTCGACGTCGTACTCAACTCGCTGGCCGGCGCGTACGTCGACACGTCGCTGCGGCTGCTCGACCCCGGCGGCCGGTTCGTCGAGATGGGCAAGACCGACCCGCGTGACCCGGCCCGCGTCGCCGCCGACCACCCCGGCGTCAGCTACCAGGGCTTCGACCTGATGGCGGCCGGCCCGGCCGTCGTCGGCCGGATGCTGGAACGGCTGATGGCGCTGTTCGCCGACGGCGCGCTGCGACCGCTGCCCCGCCGCACCTGGGACGTCCGGCGCGCCCCCGAGGCGTTCCGGTTCCTCAGCCAGGCCCGGCACGTGGGCAAGCTGACGTTGAGCATTCCGCCCACGCCCCGGCTCGACGGCACCGTCCTGGTCACCGGCGCCACCGGCACGCTCGGCGCGCTGCTCTGCCGCCACCTGGTCGCCGCACACGGCGCCCGGCACCTGCTGCTGGTCAGCCGGCGCGGCCCGGACGCCGAGGGCGCCGACGAGCTGCTCGCCGACCTCAAGGCCGGCGGCGCGGAGGTGCAGCTGGTCGCCGCCGACCTGGCCGACCCGGACGCCGTCGCCGACGTGCTGTCCCTGGTGGACGCCCGGCACCCGCTGCGCGCCGTGGTGCACACCGCCGGCGTCGTCGACGACGCCACGGTCGAGTCGCTCACCCCGGACCGGCTCGCCGCGGTGCTGCGCCCCAAGGTCGACGCGGCCTGGAACCTGCACCGCGCCACCCGGGACCGCGAGCTGACCGCGTTCGTGCTCTACTCCGCCGCCGCCGGCCTGATGGGCGGACCGGGCCAGGGCAACTACGCCGCCGGCAACGCGTTCCTCGACGCGCTCGCCGAACACCGCCGTGCCCTCGGCCTGCCCGGGGTCTCGCTGGTCTGGGGCCTGTGGGCCACGGCCAGCGGCATCACCGGCCACCTCGGCGCGGTCGACCGGCGCCGGCTGGAACGCAGCGGCCTGGTGGCGCTCACCGACGACGAGGCGCTGGCCCTGTTCGACGCCACCTGGCGCTCGGAACGCCCCACCCTGATGCCGGCGCGGATCAGCACCCGGCCCACCGGCGGGCCGGTCCACCCGCTGCTGACCGCCCTGGTCCGGGCCGCCGCCCGGCGCG
>NZ_CADEAU010000769.1 GCF_902825405.1 Micromonospora maritima
CGACGCGGAGGCGAGCATGCTGGTGCAGGCCCGGGCGAGCGCGGCCGGAGCCGGCCTGGTCGGCGCCGCGCTGCCGCGGTTGCCCTTCCCCGACGCGCGGTTCGACGCGGCGGTGGCCAACTTCGTGCTCAACCACGTCGGCGACCCGGCCGCCGCGCTGGCGGAGCTGCGCCGGGTGGTACGCCCCGGCGGGCGGGTGGCGGTGACGCTCTGGCCGTCACCGCATCCGCCCCTGCAACGGCTGTGGGGCGAGGCGATCGGGGCCGCCGGGGTGACCCCGCCGGCGGACCTGCCGCGGCTGGCGCCCGGGCGGGACTTCCCGCGCACCGAGGCCGGCGTGACCGGTCTGCTGGACGCAGCCGGGCTTACCGACGCGGTGTGCGCGACAGTGGCCTGGACCCACCGCACGGATCCGGAGGACTGGTGGGCCGGGCCGGCGGCCGGCATCAGCGCGGTGGGCTTCGTCCTGCAACGGCAGGAGCCGGCGGTGCGGGACCGCATCCGCCGGGAGTACGACCGGCTCACCGCCGGGCTCCGGGAGGCCGACGGGCGGTTGGCACTGCCGACGGCCGCGCTGCTCGGTGCCGCCTCGGTCGCCTGATCCGGTCGCGGTCAGTCCAGGCCGCGCATGATGTGCGGCTCGCCGTCGTCGTCGCCGAAGCAGCGGTGCAGCACCTGGGCGCGGGCCCACAGGTCGAGGCTGCTCGGCGGCCCGACCGGCGGTGGTCCGGCCGGCGTGGTCAGCGCGGGGGCCGGGTCCGGCGGAACCTTCGACATCACCTCGTCGGTCATCTCCGCCCCTTTCGTCGTACCCATGCTCGCCCTCGGGCGTCTCCGCCGCATCAACCGGACGGCGCGGGCGTGGACGCGGCGCTTCTGACCCGGCGCCGGCCCGTACTCCGGTGACGGTAGCCCGCCGGGCCGGCCGGCACAGCCGTATTCCCGACGTCCGCGCAGGTGGCGGCCGACCTTCATCCGATGTTCACGGAAGTTGATCTGGCTCATTACTTCCATGTCTGTCTGTATGGGTGCAGGTAACCGCCAACTCTTTCGGACGGAGTTCCCATGCCCCGCACCCTGCGCGCCACGGCCATCAGCCTGACCGCGATCGTGGCCGCCACCCTCGGTCTCGCCCGGCCCGCCCCGGCCGCCGGCTACTCGGCGCCGCTCACCACCGCCGTCGCCGGCCTCACCGTCGCCACCGAGGTCCGCACCGGATACAGCCGCGACCTCTTCCCGCACTGGATCGACGCCGACGGCGACGGCTGCCACACCCGCAACGAGGTGCTCTACGCCGAGGCGACCACCACGCCGACGATCAGCGGCACCTGCACGCTCTCCGGCGGCCGCTGGTACTCCTACTACGACGCCGCGACCTGGACCGTTACCGGCGACCTGGACATCGACCACATGGTGCCGCTGGCCGAGGCGTGGGACTCCGGCGCGCGCGGCTGGACCACCAGCCGCCGCCAGGCGTACGCGAACGACCTGGGTGACGCCCGCGCGCTGGCGGCGGTCACCGACAACGTCAACCAGGCCAAGGGCGACCAGGACCCGGCCACCTGGCTGCCGCCGTACGCATCGGCCCGGTGCCGCTACGTCGGCGAGTGGGTGGCGGTGAAGGTCCGGTGGCGGCTCACCGTGGACAGCGCGGAGAAGGACGCGCTGACCAGTTGGGCGAACAACTGCCCGGCCGCGACGATCTCGGTCACCTACGCGTACTGAGCGGGCCACCGCTGTTCGCGCCTGCGGGCCTCGCCGCACCGGCTCACTCCCCGCGCTCCCGCCCCGGGCCGCCCGGACCGGGGCGGGCGCCCGGCG
>NZ_CADEAU010000770.1 GCF_902825405.1 Micromonospora maritima
GACGATGGCGGCGGCCGCGCGCCGCCGGGCGGGCCGGGAGGCCAGCAGCACCACGCCGCCGACCGCCACGGCGGCCAGCACGGCGAGGAAGAACGCGAAGAGCGCCCACTTGTACGCCAGCGGCGGACCGGTGGGCGAGTACAGCCCGGTGGACGCGCCATGCACTTCCAGCCGACCTGGTCCAGCGCCACCCCGGCGACGGTGAGCACGTACAGCGCGGTCAGGGTGAGTGCCAGCACCCGGCACAGCGCCTTCGTCACCGTCGTGCCGGCCGGGCCCTGACCGTCCGGCCGCATCCACAGCGCCACGTTGCCGAGCATGAAGGGCAGCAGGAAGACCAGGGACACGGTCCGGACCGCGGTGCCGGAGGGCAGCTCGCTCCACCGGTACGCCTCCAGGACCACCCCGCCCGGCCCACGGGTGTCGGGGTATCCCGGCGGGGGACGGTGGAAGCCGCCGCTGCGGTCGCCGGCGACCTGGCGCGTGCTCGGCCGGTCCAGGATCCGCCGCGCGTCGGCGCCGGAGACGCCGTGCACCCGCAGTTCGACCACGTCGCCGGCGGCGGAGGGCGGGCGCGGCGGTCCCGGGGTGTCCGCCATGGGCCCCTCCAGAGTCGTCGCCGGCCGGCGTCCGGTCGTCCGCGTGGCGGCTCGCGCCTACCCGTTCCGCCGGCGATCACGCCTGCCCCGCCCGTCCCGGTACGGCTGTGCTATCCAGGTCCCATGGCCGACATCCGCGATCACCGACTGCTCTACGGCTGCATGGGCCTGGGCGGCGACTGGAACACCGAACCGTACGGCGCGCGGGAGATAGCGGCGGCGGAGGCGGCGGTGGAGGCCGCCCTGGAGATCGGCGTCACCGCGTTCGACCACGCGGACATCTACCGCCACGGCAAGTCCGAGGCCGTCTTCGGCGAGGTGCTCGCCCGCGCGCCGGACCTGCGGTCGCGCATCCTGCTGCAGACCAAGTGCGGCATCCGGTTGGACGGCGACGCCGGGCCGGGCCGGTACGACCTGCGTGGGACGCACATCGTGCGCAGCGTCGAGGAGAGCCTGGCCCGGCTGCGCACCGACGTGATCGACGTGCTGCTGCTGCACCGCCCGGATCCGTTGGCCGACCCGGAGGACGTGGCGGAGGCGCTGGGCTCGCTGCACCGGCAGGGTCTGGTCCGGCAGTTCGGCGTGTCGAACATGGCGGCGGCCCAGATCGCCCACCTCCAGGCGCCGCTGGAGATTCCCCTCGTGGTCGACCAGTTGGAGATGAGCCTGGCCCGCCGGGACTGGGTCGAGGCGGGGGTCCTGGTGAACACGGCGGCGTCCACGGCGACCGGCTTCCCGTTGGGCACCGTCGAGTACTGCCGGGCGAACCGGATCGGTCTGCAGGCCTGGGGCCCGCTCGCCGGGGGACGCTTCACCGGCGCTGCCCGGACGCCGGGCGACCGCGCCACGGCGGACCTGGTCGCGGCGCTCGCCGAGCGCCGGGGGACCACCCCGGAGGCGGTGGTCCTGTGGTGGGTCCAGCGGCATCCGGCCGGCGTGGCGCCGGTGATCGGCACGGCGCGTCCGGACCGGATCCGGGCGTGCCGGGACGCCGTCGCGCGCGAGCCGGAGTTGACCCGCGAGGAGTGGTACGAGCTGTGGCTGGCCGCCCGGGGCGAGCCGCTGCCCTGACCCCGCCGGCGCTGCGGGGACGACCGCGCGGCCGTCCCCGGAGCGTGGTGGGCGCTCACCACCGCGGGCCTGCTCGCCGACGCGGAAGGGACGACCCCGATGCCGAGCAGCTCACTGGTGCCGAACGGCATGTCGACGATCTCGAACTC
>NZ_CADEAU010000771.1 GCF_902825405.1 Micromonospora maritima
GGTCCAGCACCCCGCGGGCGAGCAGCGCGTCGTGCAGCAGCACGCCGAGCCGGCCGGCGAGGTGGTCGTAACAGGTCCGGGCGTACGCCAGGGCGGCACCGGCCGACGCGGCGCGCAACGTGCGGGGCGACGTGGCCGGGGCGGGCGTCCGCGCGGCCAGGTCCTCGACGAGCTGGGCGACCGACGGGTCGGCCAGGCGGACGTACCGGTGCCTGCCCTGCCGTTCCTCGGCCAGCAGGCCGCCGCGCACCAGCCGGGTGAGGTGGTCGCTGGCGGTGGAGGCCGCCACCCCGGCGCGTCGGGCCAGCTCACCGGCGGTCCAGGCGCGCCCGTCGAGCAGGGCGAGACAGAACTCGGCGCGGGTGGGATCGGCGAGCAGGGCGGCGAGTCCGGCCAGCGCTCGGCCGTCGGCGCGGGTGGTCATCGGCCCATGCTGGCACGGGCACGGTTCGGGCCGGACCGGAAGGTGCCGCGCGGCGGTTCTTTACATCGTTGTATCCAACGTTGTACAAACGGGTGCACCGCAGTGACCTCCGTCTACCTCCAAGGCAGGCCTGATGGGACACCTCCGCCGTGGCGGCGTGCTCGCCGCCGTCCTCACCCTTCTGCTCGCCGGCGCGTCACCCGCACCCGCCGCCGGGCCCGACCGCTACCGCAACCCGGTCTCCGCCGGGTTCGCCGACACCTTCGCCGACCCGGTCGTGGTCCGCGGCGACGACGGGCTCTGGTACGCCTTCGGCACCTCCGACCCGCTGCGCGAGGGCGAGCGGACGGCCCACCGGGTGCCGATCACCCGCTCCGCCGACCTGGTCGACTGGAGCTACGTGGGCGACGCGTTCGCCCCCGACCAGCGGCCCGCGTACGCCGCGCCGGGCGCCGCGTTCTGGGCGCCCGACGTCCGCCGGCTCGGCGGGCGGTGGGTCATGTACATGACCGTCACCGACACCACCGTCTCCGCCGACACGTTCGACACCGCGGTCGGGGTGGCCACCGCGCCGACCCCGGCCGGCCCGTGGACGTTCGCCGACGATCCGGTGGTCGCGCCCCGCCCCGGCGCGGGCGGCGGCTACCTGTGGACCATCGACCCGAGCCAGCTCACCGGCGCCGACGGCCGGTCCTGGCTCTACTACGGCAGCTACTACGGCGGCATCTCGGTCACCGAGCTCTCCGCCGACGGTCTGCGCGCGGTCGGCACCTCGACCCCGGTCGCGATCGACAACAAGTTCGAGGGCGCCTACGTGCTGCGCCGCGACGGCTGGTACTACCTGTTCGCCTCCACCGCCAACTGCTGCGCCGGCCCGGCCACCGGCTACTCCGTCCAGGTCGGCCGGTCCCGTGACCCGCGCGGCCCGTTCACCGACCGCGACGGCCAGCGCCTCGACGTCTCCCGCGCCGGCGGCACCCCGGTGCTGACCCAGAACGGCAACCGCTGGATCGGCACCGGCCACAACGCCGTGCTCACCGACCTGTCCGGGCAGGACTGGATCGCCTACCACGCGATCGACCGGGCCGACCCCTACCTGGACGAGCCGTTCGGCGTCAACGAGCGGCCGATGCTGCTGGACCGGCTCGACTGGATCGACGGCTGGCCGACGGTGAACGCCGGCGCCGGCCCCTCCGACGGCGCCCGCCCGGCGCCGGTCACCACGGGCCGCGTCGACGCCCGCTTCGCCACGTCCGACCTGCGCGACTGGCGGGTCGAGAGCGGCACCTGGCGGGTGGCCGGCGGGGTGCTGACCGGCACCGGGACGCTCACCTCGCGTACCCGGGTCGGCGGCGACCTGCGGGTGGAGACCGACGTGCGG
>NZ_CADEAU010000772.1 GCF_902825405.1 Micromonospora maritima
CCCCTGGCCGGCACGCTCCGGCCCGAGCCCGGTCTCTGCCGGGGGCTGGAACGGGGCGAGGCGCCGGGCGCCACCGGCAAGGGTCCGCTCGCCGCGTTGTGCCAGCGGCTCGTCGACGAACTGACCGGGCGGTCCGAGGCGGGTGCGGCGTGACCGGGCCCGCCCGCCCCGGGGAGCTGGCGGTCCGCGTCCGGCACCGGTTCGTCGCCGAAGACGCCCCGGTCACCGCCGCCGCGGTCGTCTCCGCCGTACGCGCCGACTCGTCCGCCGGCGTCCTCGGCGACACCAGCCTGCTGCGGATCGCCGACCGGGTGCACGACGACCTCGTCGGCGCCGGTCCGCTCGCGCCGCTGCTGGCCGATCCGGAGGTCACCGACGTGCTGGTGAACGGCGTCCGGGTCTGGGTCGACCGGGGGCGAGGGCTGCACCAGGTCGCGGTGCCGCTCGGCACCGTCGACGACGTCCGCCGGCTGGCGCAGCGGCTGACCTCGGCGGCCGGTCGCCGGCTGGACGACGCCTCGCCCTACGCCGACGCGCGGCTGCCCGACGGCACCCGGCTGCACGCGGTGCTGCCGCCGGTGGCGACCGACGGCCCCTACCTGTCACTGCGCACCTTCCGCCAGCGGCCGTTCACGCTCGACGAACTGGTCGCCCAGGGCACCGTGCCGCGTCCGGTCGCCCCGCTGCTCGACGCCGTGGTCGCCGCCCGCCTCGCGTACCTGGTCACCGGCGGCACCGGCTCGGGCAAGACCACGCTGCTCAACACGCTGCTCGGGCTGGTGCCCGGCACCGAACGGATCGTGCTGGTGGAGGACGCCGCCGAGCTGCGGCCGGTGCATCCGCACGTGATCGGCCTCCAGGCGCGCACCACGAACGTGGAGGGCGTCGGGGCGGTCGGGCTGGGTGACCTGGTCCGGCAGGCGCTCCGGATGCGACCGGACCGGCTGGTGGTCGGCGAGTGCCGGGGCGCCGAGGTGGTCGACCTGCTGGCCGCGTTGAACACCGGCCACGACGGCGGGGCGGGAACACTGCACGCCAACGCCCCGGCGGACGTACCGGCCCGGCTGGAGGCGCTCGGGATGCTCGGCGGGCTGCCACGGGTGGCGCTGCACGCCCAGGTCGCGGCCGCGATCCAGGTCGTCCTCCAGGTGCGCCGGACCGCCGAGGGCCGGGTGCTCGACTCGGTCGGCCTGCTCCTGCCCGAAGGGCCGGACCGGGTGGTCACCGTCGTACCGGCCTGGATCCGGGGGCGAGGGCTCGGTCTGGCCGCCCGGTCCCTCGGCAACCTGTTGCGCGAGCGGGGCGTGTCCGTGCCGCCGGTCCTCCGCGTCGCCTGGCCCGGCTCGGCGGGCCCGTCGTGACCGGCCAGCTCTGGCTGGTGGTCGTGCTGCTGACCGGCGCCGCGACGGCCGTCGCCTGGCCGACCCGTACCGGCCGGATCCGGCGGCGCGTGATCCTCGGCCCGCCGTCCGGCCCCGCAGGTCCGCCTGTCGGTGGACGCGCCTCGCCGGCGTCCGACGCCCGTGGCGGCATCAAGGGCACCCATCCGCGGGAGCCGCGTGCCGACCCCGGCCCGACCTCCGTCGGGTGGCCGTTCCGCCCGGCGCTCCCCACCCGACACGCGTTGCCGTTGGCGGCACTGCTCGGCGGCGGAGCCGGAATGCTGCTCGGTGGTCCGGTGGCCGGTCTGGTGCTGGCCGCCTACGGCGCGCTCGGCGCCCGGGCGGTGCTGCGCCGACGTGCCCGCCGGGCGGCCGACCTCGTGCACCGCCGCGATCTCGACCGGCTCGGCGCG
>NZ_CADEAU010000773.1 GCF_902825405.1 Micromonospora maritima
CCCGTCGCGCCGCCGGTGGTGCCGGCGCCCGCGCTGCCGACCTGGCCGCCGCCGGCCGCCCACGACGCCGCACCGACCCGTCCGGTACGCCCCCAGTCGGGCGTCCAGGACCTGGCCTCGACCGTGTACGGGGGCACCGAGGGGCCCGGCTTCGCCACCGTCTCGTTGCCGCAGGGAGGTCCCACGGAGACCTCGGGTTCCCTGACCGGGCACATCCTGGCCCAGGGCTGGGCCGAGGACTCGCCGACCACCCGGGCCAGCAACACCAAGGTCATCATCGTGCTGGCCGTCGCGTTGACCGTGCTGATCGCGATCAGCCTGCTCGTGGTGTTCCTGGCCAACGACGCGCTGAGCGGGCTGACCGGCTGACCGGGGTGAGTCCGCCCACTACCACCTCGCGTCGCGGTGGTCGATCCGGCGGAGCGCCGTACACTTGTCGGGATCACTGACCCGGCGCGACCGACTACGCGCCCATGGGCGATCTTGCGGGCGATTCGACGGCGTGACGCCGCGGCGGCCATCGCGAAGATGCGCCCCGCTCGAAAGGCATTTCTTGACCACCTTCGCTGCCCCCGGCACGTCCCCGTCCACCGAACCGACCCCCGAGGTCGTCGACTTCGCCTCCCTCGGCCTGCCCCGGCCGGTGGTCGAGGCGCTCGCCCGGCAGGGCATCACCACCCCGTTCGAGATCCAGCGGGCCACGCTGCCCGACGCGCTCGCCGGCCGCGACGTGCTCGGCCGGGGCCAGACCGGCTCGGGCAAGACGCTCGCCTTCGGCCTGCCGGTGATCGCCCGGCTCGCCGACCGCAACCGGGCCCGGCCGCTGCACCCCCGCGCCCTGGTCCTGGTCCCCACCCGCGAGCTGGCCATGCAGGTCAACGACGCGCTGATGCCGCTCGGCAAGTCGGTCGGCATCTTCCTGAAGACCGCCGTCGGCGGCGTGCCGTACGACCGGCAGATCGACGCGCTGCGCCGGGGCGTGGAGATCGTCGTGGCCACCCCGGGGCGGCTCGGCGACCTGATCCAGCGCGGCGTCTGCCGCCTCGACGACGTCGAGATCACGGTGCTGGACGAGGCCGACCAGATGGCCGACATGGGCTTCCTGCCCGAGGTCACCGAGCTGCTGGCGAAGACGCCGGCGGACACCCAGCGGCTGCTCTTCTCGGCCACCCTGGACAACGACGTCGACACGCTGGTCAAGCGGTTCATGACCGACCCGGTCACCCACTCGACCGCCCCGGCGACCGCTGCCGTGTCCACCATGGACCACCACCTGCTGCTGATCCCGCCGCACGACAAGTTCGCGGTCACCGCCGCCATCGCCGCCCGCGAGGGACGCACCATGTTCTTCGCCCGCACCCAGTTGGGCGTCGACCGGCTGGTCGAGCAGCTCGCCGCGGTGGGCGTACGGGCCGGTGGGCTGCACGGCGGCAAGACCCAGCGGATGCGCACCAAGACGCTTGCCGAGTTCCGCGAGGGCCGGACGAATGTGCTGGTCGCCACCGACGTGGCGGCCCGGGGCATCCACGTCGACGGGGTCTCGCTGGTGCTGCACGTGGACCCGCCGAAGGACCCGAAGGACTACCTGCACCGGGCCGGCCGCACCGCCCGGGCGGGCGAGTCGGGCGCGGTGGCGACCCTGGTGCTGCCGAAGCAGCGCCGGACCACGCTGGCCATGCTGGAGAAGGCGGGCGTGGAGCCGGCCCAGACCCGGGTCCGCGCGGGCGACGCGGTGCTGTCGGAGCTGACCGGTGCCCGCGAGCCCAGCGGGGTGCCGGTCCGGGAGGA
>NZ_CADEAU010000774.1 GCF_902825405.1 Micromonospora maritima
CTCTTTCCCTACACGACGCTCTTCCGATCTCTCGTCGGCGGCGCCCCGGGCGGCCTCGACCGCCTTGGCCACCTCGTCCGCCGTGGCCACCGGCGCCCGGGTCACCGGCGATCCGTCGGCCGGGTCGTGGACGACCAGTTCGCCGCCCTCGCCGCCGGCTCCCCACACCCCACCTATGAGCTGCGCAACCGTGTACATGCGGCCGTGGATGCCCCGGTCCGGGCGAGGCAAACGCGTTTCGCCCGGTGACCGGCCGGGTAGGCGGATCGGATGATTTCGACCGCCGACGCCGTCGTCATCGGGGCCGGGCACAACGGTCTGGTGGCCGCGAACCTGTTGGCCGACGCGGGCTGGGACGTCCTCGTGCTGGAGGCCACCGAGGCGCCCGGCGGGGCGGTCCGCTCGGCCCAGGTGACCGCACCGGGCTACCTGAGCGACCTCTACAGCTCGTTCTATCCGCTCGGTTACGCCTCCCCGGTGCTGGGCGGGCTGGAGCTGGAGTGCCACGGCCTGTCCTGGACCAACGCGCCGGACGTGCTGGCGCACCTGCTCCCGGACGGCCGGGCCGCGGTGGTCAACCGCGATCTGGACCGCACCGCCGCGTCGATGGAGACGTTCGCCCCGGGCGACGGCGAGCGCTGGCGGCACGCGTACGCGGACTGGTGCGAGGTGGCCGAGCCGATGCTGGACGCCATCACCAGCCCGTTCCCGCCGGTGCGCGGTGGCCTGGGCCTGCTGCGTCGACTCCGCGTGGCCGGCGCGCTGCGGCTGGCCCGGCGGCTGGTGCTCCCGGTGCGTAAGCTCGGCGCGGAACTCTTCGACGGTGCGGGCGGGCCGGCGCTGCTGGCGGGGTGCGCCCTGCACACCGACCTGTCCCCGGAAGAGGCCGGCTCCGGGGTGTACGGCTGGTTGCTCGCCATGCTCGGCCAGCAGGTCGGCTGGCCGGTGCCGGTGGGCGGTGCGCAGCGGATCACCGACGCGCTGGTGGCCCGGCTGGTCGAGCGGGGCGGCCGGATCGAGTACGGCGCCCGGGTCGAGCGGGTGCTCACCGCCCGGGGACGGGCGATGGGCGTGCGGACCGCCGGCGGCACCGACTGGCGTGCCCGTCGCGCCGTGCTGGCCGACGTCCCCGCCCCGGCGCTCTACCTGGACCTGGTAGGCGCCGCGGCACTGCCGCCCCGGCTGGTGGAGGATCTGGCGCACTTCCGGTGGGACGGTTCCACCCTGAAGGTCGACTGGGCGCTGTCGGCGCCGATGCCGTGGACGAACCGTGAGCTGGCCGGCGCCGGCACCGTGCACCTCGGCGCGGACCTGGACGGGCTCACCACGTACGCCGCCGCGCTGGCCCGCGGTGAGGTGCCGGCGGATCCGTTCCTGCTGGTGGGTCAGATGACGGTGGCCGATCCGAGCCACTCGCCGCCGGGCACCGAGTCGCTCTGGTCCTACACCCATCTGCCGTTCCGACGGAACTGGCGGGCCGAGGACGTCGCGGCGCACGTGGAGCGGATGGAGGAGGTGCTGGAGTCGGCCGCGCCGGGTTTCCGCGCGTCCGTCGTCGGGCGGCACGTGGCCGGTCCGGCCGACCTGGAGGCGGCCGAGCCGAGCCTGGTCGGCGGCGCGCTGGGCGGCGGCACCGCGGCGGCGTACCAGCAGCTCTTCCTGCGGCCGATCCCCGGCCTGGGCCGGGCGGACACCCCGGTGGACCGGCTCTACCTGGCCAGCGCCTCGGCGCACCCGGGCGGCGGCGTGCACGGCGCACCGGGGCCAGTTGTCGTCGTTCG
>NZ_CADEAU010000775.1 GCF_902825405.1 Micromonospora maritima
GGGCAGCCCGCAGGCGATGGCCTCGCGCAGCGCGTCGGCGCGCTTGCCGGCCGCGTCGAGCAGGGCGAGCGAACGGCGGGTACGGTCCCGGTCGGCGTGGTCGGGTCGGTCCAGCAGGCCGCTGACCACCCGGCGCTGGCCGGCGAGGAAGGTGTCCACCGCGTCCAGCGCGGCCGGGTCGGACCGCTGCGCGGCGACCGTGGTGAGCAGGCGTACGCCCTGGCGGGTGTCGGTGTCCATGTCGTCCAGGACGGCGCTGAAGCCGAGCCGGTCGCCGCGCACCGAGGCGGCCTCGTCGAGCCGGGTCCGGGCGAAGTCGAGGAAGAGCTGCCCCCGGCTGATGTCCGAGCTGGCCAGTGCGAGCTGGGCGCGCTCGGTGGAGCGCTTCATGCCGTAGAGGGCGTCGCCGGGCAGCGCGTTCTCGCTGGCGGCGGAGATGCCGGAGAGGGCGATCGCGCCGGCGGCCACGCCGACCAGGATCGCGCCCCGGGCCCGGGCCCGGCGACCGGTGATCGCCGGCAGCAGCGCGCCGCGCCGGCTGGTGGTCGCGCCCGCCCTGGCCGGAGGCGTCACGCCCTCGCGCTCGGCGGTGGCGACCAGCATGGCGCGCAGGCCGGTGCGGAACTCGGGATCCACCTCGACGGTGGGCCGCTCGGCGGTGATCCGCCGGCTCACCTCGACGAGCGCGGTGAGTTCACCGTCGGCCCGGGACCGGACGTGGTGCCGGCGTCCGCCGTTGGCCTCGTCGAGAAGTTGCGCGAAGCGCTCGGCTCGCCGACGGGAGAAGAGGTCGCTGTCCACCGCGGGCACCCCCTCTCGCTGGTCACGGCCGGACGGCCGTCGTCGTCACCAGCGACCGGTGGCAGCGTGCGGCCGAGGGCCGACCGGACGGCCGACCTGACCCGCCGGACCGGGTGGCCCGGGGGACGCCGGGACAACCACTGGTCGCACCCGGAGAAACGGTCCGTGCCGGTCGCCGGTTACGGCCCGATCGGCGGCGATATCACCTGGTGTGATCGCTGCCGAGGGCCCGTCGGGCACGCGACACCGACCGACGCGTACGCCGGTGGGTGGGCGGGCTCGGAGCGGGTCAGGCCTGGAAACCGTCGGGCAGCAGCCGGGCCAGCGCCCGCACCGCCCGGTACTGCAGGGCCTTGATGGCCCCCTCGTTCTTGCCCATGGCACGGGCCGTCTCGGCCACCGAGAAGCCCTGGAGGAACCGGAGCACGATGCACTCCTGCTGCTCCGGGTTGAGCTGCTTCACGGCGGTGAGCAGGGCGACGTTGGTGATGTGCTCGACCACCGCCGCCTCCGGGCTGCCCTCCGGCCCGCGGTCCTCCCGGTCGGCGTCGAGGACGTCACCGGTGGTCACCTCCAGCCGGTAGCGCCCGGACTTGAAGTGGTCGGCGACCAGGTTGCGGGCGATGGTCACCAGCCAGGCGCCCAGGTCGCGGCCCTGCCAGGTGAAGCTGCCGATCCGCTTGAGCGCCCGCAGGAACGTGTCGGAGGTCAGGTCCTCGGCGAGCTGGCGGTTGCCGACGCGGAAGTAGACGAACCGGAAGACGGTGTCGACGTACCGGTCGTAGATGAGGCCGAACGCCTCGGACTCGCCGGCCTGGGCTCGCTCGACGAGCGTCCAGACCTCGGTGGCCGGGTCGGACGGGTCGGGTCGGCTCGGGAAGCCGGTGGCCGGCGTGGCGGCCGGGACCGCGGGCAGCACCGCGGTGTCGCCGGCGGCCACCGCGGGCAGCACGGCGGTCTCGGCGGCGGACGGTTCAC
>NZ_CADEAU010000776.1 GCF_902825405.1 Micromonospora maritima
GAGCGCGGCGTCGGTCCGCGCCGACAGCAGCACCGGCAGCACCGCCGGCCCGCCGGGGCGTCCGTCGGGCGCGTCGCCGGCCCGGTCGTCGCTGGTGACGGGGTGGTCGGTGGTGGGTGGTTGTTCGAGGACGACGTGGGCGTTGGTGCCGGAGATGCCGAACGAGGAGACGGCGGCCCGGCGGGGCCGGTCCCGGTCGGGCCAGGGGGTCGGTGCGGTGGCGAGGGTGACCGCGCCGGCGGTCCAGTCGATGTGCGGCGACGGCTCGTCCACGTGCAACGACGGCGGCACCACGCCGTGCCGCATCGCCAGCACCATCTTGATCACGCCGGCCACACCGGCCGCGGCCTGCGTGTGCCCGATGTTCGACTTGATCGACCCCAACAACAGCGGCGTCTCCCGACCCTGCCCGTACGTCGCCAGGACCGCCTGCGCCTCGATCGGATCCCCCAACGTCGTACCGGTGCCGTGCGCCTCCACCACGTCCACCTCCGACGGCGACAACCGGGCGTTCGCCAGGGCCTGCCGGATCACCCGCTGCTGCGACGGCCCGTTCGGCGCGGTCAACCCGTTCGACGCCCCGTCCTGGTTGACGGCGGTGCCGCGTACCACGGCCAGGACGCGGTGGCCGCGTCGGCGGGCGTCGCTGAGGCGTTCGACAAGCAGCATGCCGACGCCCTCGCCCCAGCTGGTGCCGTCGGCGCCGGCGGCGAACGACTTGCACCGCCCGTCGGGGGCGAGTCCGCGTTGCCGGGAGAACCCGACGAACGCGCTGGGCGTGGCCATCACGGTGACGCCGCCGGCGAGGGCGAGGTCGCACTCCCCCGCCCGCAGGGCCTGGCCGGCCAGGTGCAGCGCGACCAGCGACGACGAGCAGGCGGTGTCGACGGTGACGGCGGGGCCTTCGAGTCCGAACACGTACGCGACCCGGCCGGAGGCGACGCTGCCGGCGGTGCCGTTGACCAGGTAGCCCTCCAGTTCGGCGGAGGCGTCGAGCCGGCCGGCGTAGTCGTGGTGGATCAGGCCGGCGAAGACGCCTGTGGTCGTGGCGCGGTCGTGCGGGTCGAGGCCGGCGGACTCGAACGCCTCCCACGAAGTCTCCAGCAGCAACCGCTGCTGCGGGTCCATGGCCAGGGCCTCGCGCGGGCTGATGCCGAAGAACGCGGGGTCGAAGTCGGCGGCGCCGGGCAGGAAGCCGCCGTGGCGGGTGCTGGAGGTGCCGGCGCGGTCGGCGTCCGGGTCGTAGAGCACGTCGAGGTCCCAGCCCCGGTCGGTGGGGAACTCGGCGATCCCGTCGCCGCCGGTGGACACGAGGTGCCACAGCTGGTCGGGGTTGGTGACCCCGCCGGGCAGCCGGCAGGCCATGCCGATGATGGCGATGGGATCGTCGTCGTCGGCCGTGACGGCGCGGGTGGCGGCGGTGTCGCCGGCTGGGCGGTGGCCGAGGTGCTCGTGCAGGTGGTCGGCGAGGCGTTCCGGCGTCGGGTAGTCGAAGACGAGCGTGGCGGGCAGGCGCAGCCCGGTGGCGTCGGCGAGCCGGTTGCGCAGCTCGACCGAGGTGAGCGAGTCGAAGCCCAGTTCCTTGAAGGCGCGCACGGCGGGCACCGCCTGTGCCGACGGGTGGCCCAGCACCGCGGCGGCCTGGGCGCGTACCAGCTCGACCAGCCGGTCCCGGGCCTCGTCCGGGGTGAGCCCGGCCAGCCGGTCGATCCAGCCGGTGGCGGCGGCGTCGCCGGTGCGGGCCTGTCGGCGTCCG
>NZ_CADEAU010000777.1 GCF_902825405.1 Micromonospora maritima
GGCCGCCGTGGAAGGCCCGACCCAGGGGGAGCCCGCCGCCCCGGTGGCGGCGCCGCGCTCGCCGCTGGACCGGCTGCTCGACCGGCTCGGCGAGGTCTGTGAGGCCCGCTACGACCGGGTGGTGGTGCGCCGGGTCGAGGCCGACCCGCCGCACCTGTACGTCAGCTACCGCTCCGACGGGGTGGTCCGGCAGCAGCGGGTCGGCGCGTACGTGGGCACCCCCGGGCCGGCCGACGTGGACCGCTTCGCCCGCCGGGTCCACGCCACCGACCCGGACCTCGGCTCCGAGCTGGTCTACGACGGCGACCGGGCGCCGCGCGGGCTGGCCGAGGAGGCGCAGCGGCGCGGCGTACGCCTGCTGCACCTGACCGAGTTCCAGGGCCTGCTCGACCTGCGCGACTACGTCGCCGCGCAGACCGCCCGGCTGCAGGCCGACCGGCTCTACCCGCCCGGGCAGTACGTGCCGCAGCGCTACCGCCACCTGGTCGGCGCCGACCAGCGGATCCGCGACGACGTGGTGGACGAGTTGCTGGAGACCGTGTCCGCCCCGGACGGCCGGTTCGTGCTGGTGCTCGGCGACTTCGGGCGCGGCAAGACGTTCGCGCTGCGCGAGGTGGCCCGCCGGCTGCCCACCGCCGCGCCGGACCTGATCCCGATCCTGGTCGAGCTGCGCGCGCTGGACAAGGCGCACTCCGTGGACGGGCTGGTCGCCGCGCACCTGGCCAACCACGGCGAGCAGGTGATCGACCTCAAGGCGTTCCGCTACATGCTGCGGCAGGGCCGGATCGTGCTGCTCTTCGACGGGTTCGACGAGCTGGTGGCGCGGGTGACCTACGACCGGGCGGCCGACCACCTGGAGACGCTGCTCCAGGCGGCCGAGGGCAACGCGAAGATCGTGGTGAGCAGCCGGACCCAGCACTTCAAGACCAACTCGCAGGTGCTGACCGCGCTGGGTGAGCGGGTCGGCCTGCTGCCGCACCGCCGGGTGCTGGCCGTGGAGGACTTCACGCCCGGCCAGATCGAGGCGTTCCTGCGCAACCGGTACGGCGGCGACGAGCAGGCCGCCCGCGAGCGGTTGAACCTGCTCGCCGGCGTCAAGGACCTGCTCGGCCTCTCCCGCAACCCGCGCATGCTCGGCTTCATCGCCAACCTCGACGAGGGGCGGCTGGCCGCGGTCGCCGGGGCCGGCGGCACGTTCAGCGCCGCCGCGCTCTACCGGGAGATCCTGGAGTCCTGGCTGGACTTCGAGGAACGGCGGACCCAGGGCATCCCGGGGGCGCCGGTGAACCTGCGCCGGCCCGAGCTGTGGCAGGCGGTGAGCCGGCTGGCGTTCCAGCTGTGGGAGAGCGGCGAGTCCTACCTGCGGCTGGCCGAACTGACCGAGGCCACCGGCCAGCTCGCCGGGCGGGCCGAGTCCCGGTTGTCGGGGCCGCAGGCCGCGCACGCGGTCGGTGCCGGCAGCCTGCTCGTGCGCACCGACGACGGCCTGTTCGGGTTCATCCACACCTCGGTGATGGAGTGGCTGGTCGCCGAGGGCGTCGCCGATCAGCTCAACCGGGGCGAGGACCCGTCCGCGCTGGCGGTCCGGTCGCTGTCCGCGCTGGCCGTGGAGTTCCTCGGCGACCTCGCCGACCCGGCCCGCTGCACCGCGTGGACCGCCCGGGTGCTCGGCGACGAGACGGCCGGGGAGACGCTGCGCGCCAACGCGCTGCGGCTCAGCGCCCGGCTGCGCCTGCCCGACCGGGCCGACCTG
>NZ_CADEAU010000778.1 GCF_902825405.1 Micromonospora maritima
TCGCCGCTGTCCCCGGACGAGCTGGAACAGGCCCGGACCGGCTGGCCCGGGGGCGGGCCCCAGGTGGGCGGCTGGTCGTCGGGCGCGGCCCAGGCGGGGGCCGGCTGGGTGGGTCGACCGGCCGGCGGGGGCGGGGCCCAGCCGAGGTCGGGCGACCCGTTGTACCCGTTGTCCTGCTGCGCCGGCTGATCGCCGTACGGCACCGGTCCGCCGGTGCCCGGCGACACCTCGCCCGGCTCCTGGCCGGGGCGGTGCGGAGCCTCGGACGTCATGGGTGCGCCTCCTCCATCACAGGTCGGCCGCCGATGCCGGTCGGGAACCGTCGGCATGGCCACCGGCGTCGCCGGCGGGTACCGGCCGTGCGGGCTCCCCGCACCGTATCCGGTGGTCGCCCGAAGACGCTCGGGGAGCATCGGTCGCCACCGAGAGTCACCGGGCGACGTCGATGGGTTTCGCTTCCCGCGTCGGTCCGGAGGCAGTCGGTTGGCGACCGTGCCAACCGTACCGGGCGGTGCGGCGGGGTGGAATCCCGGTGCCGACCGACCCGGATACGCCGAAGACCCGCCCGGCGTGCCGGGCGGGTCTTCGAACTGGAGGAGGTGAGAAAGGTCGGTGGCGTCAGCTCATGTGACGCTGGGCGATGGCGAGAAGCTCGTTCCGGACCGCGGGCGAGTTGGCGGAACGCAGGGCGTGCTCGATGGCACGGGCCCGGCGGTTGGCGTCGCGGCGGGTGCGGATTCGCTCGATCATGCTCATCTTGGGTCTCCTCCTGGCTATTCGGTTGTCAGCCCCTTGATGTCTCTATTGAAGCGCATGGAGCCGCCGAGCGCCATCGATTATTAGGTGAGCTGAACCACGTACCTAAGGATCGTAGGTTAGGGGCCCCTCGGAGCCGATGATTCGCCTCCCAACGGTAACGGCCGGTGTGCCGGGCGTTCACCCGTGGCACACCGGCCGTCGACCGGAGCGGTGGTACGTCAGGTCCAGGCGAGCAGCGCCGCCTCCGGGTCGGCCAGGAAGTCTCCGATGTCGCGGAGGAACTTCGAGCCCAGCTCACCGTCGATGATCCGGTGGTCGAAGGAGAGCCCGAGCGTGGTGACCAGGCGCGGCTTCACCTTGCCCTTGTGCACCCAGGGCTGTTCCCGGACCGCGCCGAAGGCGAGGATCGCCGATTCGCCCGGGGGCAGGATCGGCGTACCGGTGTCGACGCCGAAGACGCCGACGTTGGTGATGGTGAGCGTGCCGCCGGACATGTCCGCCGGGGAGGTCTTCCCCGACTTCGCGGTCTGCACCAGGCCGGTCATCGCGTCCGCCAGCTCGCGCAGCGAGAGCCGGCCGGCGTCCTTGATGTTCGGCACGATCAGGCCGCGCTCGGTGGCCGCCGCGATGCCCAGGTTGACGTACTCCTTCACCACGATCTCGTCGCCGGCCCAGGTCGAGTTGACCATCGGGTGGCGCTTGACCGCCAGGAGCACCGCCTTGGCGACCAGCAGCAGCGGCGAGACCCGTACGTCGCGCCACTCCCGCCGGTCGCGGAGCCGGTCCAGCGCCTTCATCGCCCGGGTCACGTCGACGGTGAGGAACTCCGTCACGTGCGGGGCGGTGAACGCCGAGCGGGCCATGTTCTCCGCGGTGAGCTTGCGTACCCCCTTGACCGGGATGCGCTGCTCGCGGTCCGCGCCGAAGCTCGCGGCCGACGTCGCCGGCGCGGCGACCGTCAGCGGCTCGATCGGAAGAGCGTCGTGTAGGG
>NZ_CADEAU010000779.1 GCF_902825405.1 Micromonospora maritima
GTGCCGACCCGGGTGGTCCGGGTGGCCGACCTGCCGCTCACCCGCTCCGGCAAGGTGGACCTGACGCGGGCGGCGGCGCTGTGCCGGCCGGACCGGCCGTCGCGTCCCGCCGCGGACCCGCGCCACGACGCCGTCGCCGCGATCTGGTGCCGGGTGCTCGGCCTGGACGTCGCGGACCCCGACGACGACTTCTTCGACTGCGGCGGGCACTCGCTCAGCGCGATGCGCATGGTGGCCGCGGTCCGGTCGGAACTCGGCCGCGACGTCAGCGTCGAGACGGTCCTCTCCGCGCGGACCCTCCGCCGGGTCGCGGCGGCGGTGGCGACGGCCGGGCCGGCCGCCGGGTCCGCCATCTCCACCGGCCATCCACCGGCGCTGTCGGTGGCCCAGCGCCGGGTGTGGTTCGTCGACCAGCTCTCACCGGAGAGCACCGCGTACAACATCGCCATGGCCGAGCGTCTCACCGGCGCGCTGGACGTGGCGGCCCTCCGTGCCGCCCTGGCCGCGGTGGCGACCCGGCACGAGGTGCTGCGCTGGCGCATCCCGTCCCGCGACGGCCGGCCGTACGTCGTGGCCGACCTTCCGGCCGAGGTCCCGATGCCGGTGCAGGACCTGCCGGCGGAGGACCCGCGGCAGCAGGCCGAGGTCCTGCGGGAGGTGCTGCGCGCCGAGGCCGTCACCCCGTTCGACCTCGCCGCCGGTCCGCTGTGGCGGGTCCGGTTGCTCCGGCTCGGCCCCGCCGAGCACGTGCTGGCGATCACCACCCACCACGCCGTGTTCGACGGCTGGTCGCAGGACGTGCTCTACGAGGACCTCGCCCGGGCGTACGCCTCCGCCCTGGCCGGGCGTCCCGCGGTCCTGCCGGCCCCGCCGGTCCGGTTCGCCGACTACGTGGCCTGGCGGGCCGACCGGGACCGGCACCGCCACGACGAGGACCTGGCCTGGTGGCGGGACCATCTGGCCGGCGCACCGACCGTGCTGGACCTGCCCCGGGACCGCCCTCGCCCGACGGAACAGGCCACCGGCGGTGCGTCGCTGGCGATCACCGTCGGCGGCGCCACCTTCGACGCGGCCACCGCCCTGGCGGTACGCCTGGGCGTCACCACCGCGACGGTTCCGCTCGCCGCCTTCGCCGAACTGGTCTTCCGCGTCACCGGACGTCGGGACGCGGTGATCGGCACGCCGACCGCCGACCGCCGCCACGCCGACCTGGAGGACCTCGTCGGGTTCTTCGTCGACATCACGCCGTTGCGCCTGCGGTCGGCCGTCACCGACGACTTCGCGACGCTGGTCCGTGCCTGCCGGGACGAGCTGCTGGCCGCCGCGGCCCACCCCGGGGCGACGCTGGACCAGATCGTCGACGCCCTGCGGCTGCGGCGCGACCCGACCCGGGGCCCCCTGATCCAGGTCGTGTTCAACGTCTTCAACTTCGCCCGGCCCCGGCTGGACCTGGCCGGGCTGGAGACCGCCACCGAGCCCGCCGGCCTGCCCGGCTCCGTGTTCGACCTGACCCTCTACCTGGTGGACACCGACGGCGGGTTCACGCTCCAGGCCGTCTACAACCCCGCCCTCTACGACGGCGACCGGATCCGCCGGCTCCTCCAGGCGTACCGGGAACTGCTGGCCGGCCTGGTCGACGCGCCGGACGCCGCCGCCTCCGGCGTCGTCCTGCCGGACGTCGAGCTGTTGCGCGCCGGTCTCGCCGACGGCGGCGCGGTCCACCGGCCGACGCCGACGCCGACGCCG
>NZ_CADEAU010000780.1 GCF_902825405.1 Micromonospora maritima
CGTGGTCCTCGCCGACCGGCTGATGGTGGCCGACGGGCCGAGCACGATCGGCCGGGGTGGCCGGGGCGGCCGGGTGGTCAGCGGGCACCGGCTGCCCGGCGGGGAGCCGCTCTGGCGGTTCAGCCTGCCCGCCGGCGACCACGTGATCGGGCTGGGCGTCGCCGCCGGCGGGCTGCTGGTGACGAGCAGCCCGACCGGCGCCGGCGAACCGTTCTCCACGCTGCTCGATCCGGACACCGGCGCGTCACGCTGGCGGCGGCCCGGCTACCCGGTCGCCACCGCGGCCGGCGGGCTGCTGCTGGAGAGCCCTCCGACGGCGGCCGGTACGGCCAGCGTGCGAGCCGTCGACCCGGCCTCCGGGGCGGTGCGGTGGACACTGTCGATACCCGCGCAGGGGGTGGCCTACCGGACCGACGGTCACGGGGTGACCCAGTTGGTGCTGGTGACGCCGGACGGCCGGGTGGCGGTGCACGACGCGGACACCGGCGCGCCGGCGTACACCGGGCGGGTGCCGGCCGCACCGGACGGCGTCTCCTACCGGTACGCCCAGGTGGTGGCCGATCTGCTGCTGGTCGACGGCGATCCCGGCACGGTCACCGCGTACGGGCTGGACCGGCTCGACGCCCGGTGGACCGTGCGGGTGCAGGAGCGCGCCGGGCTCTGGTTCACCGACTGCGCCGGCATGGTCTGCCTGCGTGACCAGGTCGGCGGCGCGCGCACGCTCGACCCGGCGACCGGGCGTCCGGCCTGGGCCGACGAGCGGTGGCTCGGGTTCGCGCCGGTCGACGGCCGGTTGCTCGCGGCCACTGCGGGGATCGGCGCGGAGCTGGACCGGTGGGTGCTGGAGCCGACGACCGGTCGGGTGCTCGGTCGGCTCGGACGCTGGCGGATCACCGGCACGGACCGGGAACCCGGCGGGCTGCTCGGGCTGCGTCACCTCACCGGGGACCGGACGCTGGTCGGCGCGCTGGACGTCCCGGCCGCGCAGGCGCGGATCCGCGCGGTCCTGCCCGGCTCCTGGGACGAGTGCGCCGACTCGGGCACGGTGCTGGTGTGCCTGCGTCCGGCCGGCGGGCTGACGATCTGGCCGGTCGGTCGCTGATCACCAGTTGGGCTGTGCGGGCGGCGCGGGCAGCGGCACCGACTCCGGGCGCACCACGTACGCGATCCCGCCGCTACCGGTCTGCCAGGCCGCCTCGAACGGCGCCCGGGGCACGGTCCGGCGGACCCGCTCGTCGTCCGGCGCGTACGGATCGTTCAGCACCGGGTCGCCGTCGTCGGTGAAGCCGACCAGCACCACGAGGTGTCCCCGGGTGTCGTAGTCCAGCCCGGGCACCTGCCCGGCGGTGAAGGCCGCCGAGAGGATCAGCGGGATGCCGGCGGCGACGAACCGTTCCGCCTCGGCCAGCGAGCGCAGCCGGGTGACGAACGCGTCCACCCCGTGCGTGGCCGCGTACGCGGTGTTGAACGGCCAGTTCCCCGCCCCGGCGTACGCGTGGTCGTAGCAGTGCCGGGCGGCGTGCACCACGACCGGGCGGGGGCCGGGCGGGTCGACCCAGGCGTAGCGCTCCGGGGCGGGGCCGGCGCCCCAGAAGTCGAGCACCATCGACACGCAGGTGGGGCTGCACCAGGAGTCCCCGCCGCCGCCCCAGCGGGTCTCGCCGCCGGCGTGCAGCCGCTGCGCGTACCGCGGCACGTCCAGCACCAGGCCCCGGGCGCCGGCCGGCTCCG
>NZ_CADEAU010000781.1 GCF_902825405.1 Micromonospora maritima
GTCAGGGCGCCCGCCCGGTAGGTGGTGGCGGTGGCCGGCGCCGCGGGCCGTTCCTCGTCCGGCGGTGGCGGCACGGCCGAGCCGGCGACGCTCACCCGGGCGCGGGCGACGGCAACCTGGCCCGGCTGTGCCCGTTCGGCCTGGTCACCGGCGGGGTCGGGCGTGGATCCCGGGTGGACCGTCTCCGCCGGAACCTCGTTGTCGCCCATCTCGCCCTCCGCACCCGCGCTCGGCCCCGACCGTGGCGTCGGCCGGAACTGCCCGATCTCACCGTGCCACATTCCGGCCCGGGAGCACAGCCGGAGTGGACGGTTGGGTCAGTCGGCGCTGCTCGGGCTGGCCGATCCGCTGCCGGACGCGGTGGGCGACGGCGCGACGCTGCTCGTGCTCGGCTCCGCCGCACTGCCGGTCGGCTCGGCCCCGGCGGTGCGGCTCGGCGTCGGGCTCGGCGAGTCGGACGGGCTGGCCGGCGGCGTGGTGCTCGTCGACGGCGTGGGCGACGGGCTCGACGTGGTGGGCGTCGGCTTGGGCGTCCCGGTCGGCTTGGGCGAGCCGGTGGGCTTCGGCGAGCCGGTGGGCTTCGGGGTCGCCGTCTTCGTCGGCTTCGGCGTCGGGGTGGGCTTGGCCGGGGTTGCCGGCACGGTCGGCGGCGGCACGGGGGTGGCCGGGGCGGGCACCGCGCCGACCACGCGGGTGGCGGCGTAGAGGCGGGACCAGCGGACCACCGAGATCTTGACGACGTCGCCGGTGCGGGGCGCCTCGACCATCTTGCCGTTGCCGATGTACATGGCGACGTGGTGGATGCTCGTCCAACTGCCGCTGGAGGCGAAGAAGAGCAGGTCGCCGGGGAGGAGGGCGTTCGGGTCGACGGTGCGGGACCGGGTCGCGAAGTACTGGTCCCGGGAGACCCGGGGCAGGCCGCGGTAGCCGGCCGACTGGTAGGAGGCCAGCATCAGGCCGGAGCAGTCGAAGCGGTCCGGGCCCTCGGCCGCCCAGAGGTAGGGGTCGCCGAGCTGGGCCAGCGCGTAGCGCACGGCGGCGAGCGCCCGGGGGTCGGCGACCATGCCGGCGATGCTCTGGTTGACCACGTAGGAGTTGCCGTTGCGCTGCTCGGCCACGTTCTCGCGGCGTTCGATGTCGAGCAGCTTGGCGGCGTTGTCCCGGCGGAGCTTGAGCAGCGCCGCCTCCTGCGTCCGCAGGTCGGTCTCGACCTTCTTGTATTCGTCGGTCTTCTCGTTGACCCGCCGCTGGGCCGAGTCGCGCGCCTCGCGGGCGACCTGCTCGGCGGTGGTGGCCCGGAGCAGCTCGCCGGTCACCGACGTGCTGGCCGCGCCCTCGGCCCGGTCGCCCCGGGTGATCCGCTGGAGGTTGGCGAACTCGCGCAGGCTGCTGCCGAACTCGCCGGGCGGCAGCGCCGCGTCGGCCTTGACCGCGTCGGCGGCGGCGCTCTTGGCGTTCTCGCGGGCCCGGACGAGCGCGGTCAGCGCCTCCGTCAGCCGGTCGCCGGCGGCGGTCAGCTCGGCCTGCGCGGCGTCGCGTTCCCCCTTGATCCGCAGCAGGTTCTCGCCGATCTGCGCGACGCGGGCGTCGGCCTGGTTGATCTGCGCGACGAGGGGACCGTCGGCGGGGTTGGTGACGCCGGTCGTGGCGCCCGGCAGGCCCGGGCCGGTGACGCCGGGCAGTCCGGGAACGGCGCCGGGCCGGCCGGGAACGGCGCCGG
>NZ_CADEAU010000782.1 GCF_902825405.1 Micromonospora maritima
GGGAACCGGCGCCGACGGCCGGGCCCGACGCCGCGCGTACCGCCGAGGAGCTGGCCGGCACGGTACGCGCCGGCGGCGGCACCGTGGTCGCCACCGGCGGCTGCTTCGACATCCTGCACGCCGGGCACCTGGCCACCCTGCGGGCGGCCCGCCGACTCGGCGACTGCCTGATCGTCTGCCTCAATTCCGACCGCAGCGTCCGCGGCCTCAAGGGCCCGGACCGCCCGGTCAACCCGGCCGAGGACCGGGCCCGGCTACTGGCCGCGCTGGACTGCGTGGACGCGGTGGTGGTCTTCGACGAGCCCACCCCGCACCAGGTGCTGGCCCGGCTGCGCCCGGACGTCTGGGTCAAGGGCGGCGACTACGACGCCGGGGAGCTGCCCGAGGCGGAGCTGATCCGCCGTTGGGGCGGCCGGGTGGTCACCGTCCCCTATCTGGCCGGCCGGTCCACGACCGGCACCATCTCCGCCGCGCGCCAGCGCGGCCTGCACCTCGTCAAGGGAGTCGTATGACCAGGCAGTGGAAGGACTCGGCCGTCCTCGTCACGGGCGGGTCGAGCGGGCTCGGCGCGGCCGTCGTGGCCGCCGTGGGCAAGGCCGGCGGCCAGCCGTACGTGCTGGACCGCCGGGCACCGGCCGATGGCGTGCCCTGGGTGCAGTGCGACCTGGCGGACACCCGCGCCGCCGAGGCGGCCACCCGGGAGATCACCGCGCGGGCCGGCGGGCTCACCGGCGTGGTCACCGCCGCCGGCATGGACGTGCCCGGCCGGCTGGCCGACGTCGACGGCGCCACCTGGGACCGGATCGTGGCGATCAACCTGCTCGGCACCGCCGCGGTGGTCCGGGCCGCCCTGCCCGAGCTGGAGCGGACGCACGGCACGGTGGTGACGGTGGCCTCGACGCTCGGCGTGAAGGCGGTCGGCGACGCGACCGCGTACTGCGCGGCGAAGTTCGGGGTGGTCGGCTTCACCCGGTCGCTCGCCGCCGAGCTGGCCGGCCGCGTCGGGGTGACCCTGCTGATCCCGGGCGGCATGCGGACCGCGTTCTTCGACGACCGGGACGAGAAGTACAAGCCGGGTCCGGACGCGATCCTCAACGACCCGGCGGACACCGCCGAGGCGGTCATGTTCGCGCTGTCCCAGCCGCCCGGCTGCGCGGTGCGGGAACTCGTGGTCTGCGCCGAACAGGAGTCCTCGTACCCGTGATCCTCGTCCTGCGGGCGCTCGGCGTCGGTGACCTCGCGACCGGGGTGCCGGCGCTGCGCGCGGTGCGTGCCGCGTACCCCGGAAGGGAGCTGGCGCTCGTCGCGCCGCGCTGGCTGGCGCCGCTGGTCGATCTGGTCGGCGGCGTGGACCGGCAGGTCCACGCGGACGGGCTGGGCCACCTGGGGTGGTCCGGCCCGCCACCCGAGCTGGCGGTGAACCTGCACGGCCGGGGCCCCGAGTCGCACCGGGCACTGGCCGCCGTCCGGCCCGCCCGGCTGCTCGCCTACCGCAGCCCCGAAGGCGGCCATCCGGACGGTCCGGTCTGGGACGACGACGAGCACGAGGTACGCCGCTGGTGCCGGCTGCTGCACGCGTACGGTCTGCCGGCCGACCCGGGCGACCTGGCGTTGCGCCGGCCGGCCGCGCCCGGCGTACCGGCCGGGGTGACGGTGCTGCACCCGGGCAGCAAGGTCCCGGCGAAGCGCTGGCCGGCGGACCGGTTCGCCGGGCTGGCCC
>NZ_CADEAU010000783.1 GCF_902825405.1 Micromonospora maritima
ACGATCACCCACGTACGAGTCGCGCACGGCGACGCGACCACCGCCCAGCTCCACCGCCGCCCGACCGCTCCCCTCGACCAGGCCGTCCACCCCCAGCTCGTCGCCGGCCCGCACGGCCCGCGCCAGCGCGCCGGTCGGGCGTACGACGAGGGTGTGCTGGACGTCGTCGAGCCGGAACGCCCGGGCGAACACCGGTCGCAGCGGGCCCAGGAAACGGGCCGGGTCGGCGGCCGGGTCCCGGCGCCAGCCGGCCCAGGCGACGCCCGCGCCGACCAGCAGCAGCACCAACGGCAGGATCAGGTTCGGCGCGAGGTGGACCAGCTCCACCGCCTCGCCGGTGGTCGCGTCCGCCGGCACCCGCAGGCGGTCGGCGAACCAGGGTACGAACGCGGCCAGGCCGAGCAGCGCGGCCGGGACCGCGAGCAGCAGCACGGGCAGGCGCAGCGACGCGGGCGGGTCGTGCGGTCGGACCAGCGGCATCCGGGTGGCGCCGAAGAAGGTGCGCAGCAGCAGGCGGGTCGCGTACCAGGCGGTGACCGCCACGCCGAGCAGCCCGGCCAGCCAGACCAGCCAGCCCACCCAGGGCGCGGTCGGACCGGCCCCGTCCAGCGCGGCGGCCTCGGCGGCGGCGAGCACGCCGTCCTTGCTCCAGAAGCCGGACAGCGGCGGCACCCCGGCCAACGCGCCGAGGCCGACCACCATGCACCAGAACGTGACGGGCATGCCGGCGCGCAGGCCGCCCATCCGGGACATCAGCGTGGTGCCGACGGCGTGGATCACCGCGCCGGCGGCGAGGAACAGCAGCGCCTTGAACGCGGCGTGGGTGAGCAGGTGGAACAGCGCGGCGGCGGGCGCGCCGACCGCGAGCGCGCCGGTCATGTAGCCGATCTGGGAGACCGTCGACCAGGCCAGCACCCGCTTGATGTCGTCCTGGGCGGTGGCGGCGAACGCGCCGAGCAGCATGGTGACCGCGGCCATCACGCCGAGCACGGCGAGCGCGGCCGGGGCCCGCTCGAACAGCGGGAACAGCCGGGCCACCGCGTATACCCCGGCGGCGACCATGGTGGCGGCGTGGATCAGCGCGGAGACCGGCGTCGGGCCGGCCATCGCGTCGGGCAGCCAGGTGTGCAGCGGGAACTGGGCGCTCTTGCCCGCCACCCCGGCGAGCAGCAGCAGGCAGGCGGCGGTCAGCGTGCCGGTGCCGTAGTCGTGCGCCAGCACGTCGGCGATCCGGAAGCTGCCCGCGCCCACGCCGAGCAGCGCGATGCCGAGCAGGAAGCCGACGTCACCGACCCGGGTGACCAGGAACGCCTTGACCGCCGCGCCCGGTGCCTCGGGCAGCCGCCGGTCGTGGGCGATGAGCAGGTAGGAACAGATGCCCATCACCTCCCAGCCGACCAGCAGCATGATCAGGTCACCGGACACCACCACGGTGAGCATGGCGGCGGTGAAGAGGCTGAGCTGCGCCGCGTACGGCGGGTAGCGGTGGTCGACGTCGACGTCGTCGTGCGGGCCGCGCCGCAGGTAGCCGGTCGAGTAGACCTGCACCGCCAGCGCCACCGCGGCGACCGCGGTGGCGACCAGCACCGCCACGCCGTCCAGCCGCAGGCCCAGCGTGACCCGCAGCCCGCCCAGGTCGACCCAGGTGGTGGCCGCCTCGACCGGCCCGTCCACCCGGACCAGCAGCACCAGCGCGGCCAGCAGGGCCACCGCCGCGCC
>NZ_CADEAU010000784.1 GCF_902825405.1 Micromonospora maritima
GGCGCCGGCGGCGAGCCACCGGCGGGACGGGCGACCGCGCGGCGGCGCTGTCGGTCGGGGCATGGCGAGCTCCTGTGGAGGATGCCGTGCGGCGGCCCGGGCGGGCGGGACGTGCCGCCCGAGCCGCCGCACAGTGGTGGTGGGGTGGACCGCGGAGGCGCGGGAGCGCTCCCATGGATAAGCGACAATGTAATAGGCCGGTCACCACTTGGGAAGCCCGGCGCATCCCACCCACCTCCGGGGCGACGGCGCCAGCGTCCCGCCCCGGGCCCGCGTTACGTCGACACGCCCGCGCCGGGACGGATCCGCCCCCCGGAACCCCTTTTCGGTATGGCCATCGCCGCAGCTCAGGCCATTCGTCGGATGGCCGCCGCCGCTCCCGCCCGGCGATCATGTGCCATCCCCTCACCCGATCCGGAGGATCTCTCATGCCACAGCGTCGGCGCGCGGCCGTCACGGCGGCGGTCGTCACCGCCCTGCTCGGGCTCGCCACCCCGGCCTGGGCCACCGGCAAGCCCCACAACCCGAAGGGCGACAACGGCACCGTCAAGATCGACGGGGCGCCGTTCTCCGACCGGGTCGACAACCAGCCGCACGTGGACTGCGACCTCGAACTGGAGTTCTTCAACTTCGACAAGGGACAGCGGGCCACCGTCACGCTGCGGGCACAGCCGCCCTCCGGCAGCCGGGACCGGGTGGTCTGGTCCCGGACCGACGTGGTGATCAGCGACGACCCGGCCGCGGGCGCCGAGAACGACCACGACGCGGTGATCCGGCTCTCCGCCGACGACCTCGACCTGGCCGGCCTCACGGCCCACCCGAAGCAGGGCTACCACCTCAAGCTCGACGTGGACCTGGCCGACGGCAGGGCGTTCGACGACAAGCACAAGGTCTTCTGGCTGACGCCGTGCGCGTCGTCGGAGAGCCCGACGCCCACGCCGTCCACCCCGGACGACACCACGCCCACCCCGACGCCCGGCGGATCCGGGAACCCGCCCGGCTCCGGCACCCCGACGCCGGGCGTGCCCACCGGCCCGGGCGGCGGCGGAGGCGGGCTGCCGCTCACCGGGGTCGCGGTCACCAGCCTCTCGCTCACCGGCCTGGCCCTGATCGGCGGCGGCGCGCTGCTGCTGGCGCTGCGTCGGCGCCGGGACCGGATCACGTTCACCAGCTGAGTCGCACCGAGGGAACCGGTCGCCGAGTGGTTCGGCGGCCGGTTCCTCGTCGATCCGGACCGATCGACCGGAGAAATGTCACTCCATCGATCGACGCAAATTGACAACTGACGTTTCCGCAGGCCAATGGGTGCCTCGTTCGCGCCGGCCTCTCGGCCAAGCGGTCCTGGAACCGGTTTCGCATCCTGGCATACGAACGTACTGTTGCCCGCCGCGCGACGGGCAGGGGACAGTACGCCACACCCAGCGGTGCCATCGACGCCGCCGCTCCCCCGGACAACCTGAGGAGATCGCGATGGCCCTTCGACTCGCTGACGGCACCTCCTGGTCCGACACCCTCGCCCGGGCCGTCGCCGCCACGCCCGAGGCATTCGGCACCGCCCCCGACGGCGGCGCCACGCTGCACAACCTCGTGGAGGGCGAGTGGCGGGCGGTCGGCGCGCCCACCCCGGTCCGCAGCCCGGTCGACAACACCACGCTGGTGAACCTGGCCCGGCTCGACGCCGACACGGCCCGCGCCGCGGTCGCCCACGCCGCC
>NZ_CADEAU010000785.1 GCF_902825405.1 Micromonospora maritima
AAGAGCAAGATCGAGCCCCCGGCCCCGATCGACAAGGACCTCTACGACCTCCCGCCGGAGGAGTGGGGCGACGTCAAGCAGGTCCCCGGCTCCCTGCCGGCCGTGCTCGACTCGCTGGAGGCCGACCACGACTACCTGCTCGACGGCGGTGTCTTCACGCCCGACCTGATCTCCACCTGGATCGACTGGAAGCGGGCCAACGAGGTCGACCCGGTGCGCCTGCGCCCGACCCCGCACGAGTTCGCGATGTACTTCGACTGCTGAGCACGCTCGTCAGCACCGGCCGGGCCGGCTCCGCCTCCGCGGGGCCGGCCCGGCCGTCTCCGCGCCCGTCGCTCAGCGGTCGACCCGACGGCGGCGCAGCCCCGCCCGGACGCCTGCCGTCAGCACGGCCAGCACCAGCACGGTCATCAGCACCGCGCCGGGGGCCTTGGTGAACCGGGCCAGGTTGGTGCCGTCCGGCAGCGCGAGCACCGACGCGACCGCGCAGGGCGCCACGAACCAGACGGTCCGGACCAGCGGCACCGCCGACACCGCGAGCAGGGCCAGCGGCCAGGTCGCGTACCAGGGGTGGAAGACCGGAGCGAGTAGCACGGTCGCGGTCAGCGCGAGCCCCGCGCCGAGCAGCGCCACCCGGGGCCGGGCCACGGTCAGCCGGGCCACCCGCTGCCGGGCGTCGTTCCACCGTCGCAGCGCCGTCCACGCCCACCACCAGAGCGCCACCAGCGACGCGACCAGCAGCACCAACGCGACCGCCCGGGTCACCGGCACCGCGTGCGGCCGTCCTCCGGCCGCCTCGCCGACGTAGTCGACCACGAAGCCGACGGCCGTGGGCGGTGAGGTCCACTGCTGCGAGTCGCCGCTGCGGCCCAGCCCGGCCACCCAGCCCAGGCCGAGGCCGGTGGCGAGGGAGAGCACCACGAGCGTGCCGACCACGACGGCGGCCAGCCGACCACCGTCGCGCAGCAGCGCCCGCCAGGTGTAGCGGCCGAGTACGGCGGCGAGCGCCGCGAACGGGAGTACCACCACCGCCATCGCCTTGACCGCGACGGCCAGGCCCAGCAGCACCCCGGCCGCCACCAGCGCGCGGGGCTTGCCGGGCCGGCGGATCAGCACCAGCAGGCCGAACAGCACCAGCCCGAGCGCCAGCGCGTCGTTGTGGGCGCCGGCCACCAGGTGCACGCCGACCAGCGGGCAGGCCAGCACCAGCCAGGCCGCCCGTCGGGTGGGTACGCCCGCCGCCCGGGCCAGGCCGGGCAGGCAGAGCGCCACCAGCAGCAGTCCGGCCACCGCGGCCAGCCGGAACAGCACGATCGCCCCGACCAGGCCGCCGCCGGCGAGCACCGCCAGCCCGGCCAGCAGCACGAAGAACGGCCCGTACGGCGCGGGGGTGTCCCGCCAGATCGGCGACACCGAGTCGGTCCACGGGCAGCCGGCCGCGGCGACGCCCACCCGGTAGGGGCTGACCCCCTGGGTCCAGGTCCAGCCCTGGCAGGCGTACGAGTAGACGTCGCGGCTGCCCACCGGCGGCGCGGCCAGCAGCGGCAGCGACCAGAGCCCGGCGGTCAGGTAGGCCCAGCGGCCCGACGGGGCGCCCCAGCGCAGCGACCACCAGGCACCCACCAGCAGCGCCGTGCCGACCAGCCAGCACAGCAGCGTCGCCGGACCGTGCGGGGCCTGCCAGAGACCGGCGAGCGTGGTGCGCGGCG
>NZ_CADEAU010000787.1 GCF_902825405.1 Micromonospora maritima
GCCGACACCGGCCACACCGTCGCGGCGGCGTCCAGCAGGCCGGCGCCGGTCGGGGTCGCGGCGGCGGGCTCGTCGCCCTGCTCGACGATGACGTGGGCGTTGGTGCCGGAGATGCCGAACGACGACACGGCGGCCCGGCGCTGGCGCGGCACCGACGGCCACGGGCGCGCCTCGGTGACCAGCTCGACCGCGCCGGTGTCCCAGTCGATGTGCGGGGACGGCTCGTCCACGTGCAGCGTGCGCGGGACGGTGCCGTGCCGCATGGCCTGCACCATCTTGATCACACCGGCGACGCCGGCGGCGGCCTGGGCGTGGCCGATGTTCGACTTCACCGAGCCGAGCAGCAGCGGCCGGTCGGTGGGCCGGTCCTGCCCGTACGTGGCCAGCAGCGCCTGCGCCTCGATCGGGTCGCCGAGCGTGGTGCCGGTGCCGTGCGCCTCGACCACGTCCACGTCGGACGGGCCGAGGCGGGCGGCGGCCAGGGCCGCCCGGATGACCCGCTGCTGCGACGGTCCGTTGGGGGCGGTGAGCCCGTTGGACGCGCCGTCGGAGTTGACCGCGCTGCCGCGGACCACGGCGAGCACGTGGCGGCCCTGCCGGCGGGCGTCGGAGAGGCGCTGCACGAGCAGCAGGCCGACGCCCTCGGACCAGCCGGTGCCGTCGGCGGCGGCGGCGAACGACTTGCACCGGCCGTCGGCCGCGAGCCCGCGCTGGCGGGAGAACTCGACGAACGCCGTGGGGGTGGCCATCACGATGACGCCGCCCGCGAGAGCCAGGTCGCACTCGCCGCGGCGCAGCGCCTGCCCGGCCCAGTGCAGCGCGACGAGCGAGGACGAGCAGGCCGTGTCGAGGGACACCGCCGGGCCTTCCAGGCCGTACGTGTAGGCGACCCGGCCGGAGATGACGCTGCTGGTCATGCCGGTGAGCGCGTATCCGGAGGTCTCCTCCGGGGCGAAGGCGAGCAGCGAGCCGTAGTCCTGTCCGCTGGTGCCGACGAACACGCCGGTGCTGCTGCCGCGGACCGAGGTCGGGTCGATGCCGGCGGACTCGAACGTCTCCCAGGTGGTCTCCAGCAGCAGCCGCTGCTGCGGGTCCATGGCGAGCGCCTCGCGCGGGCTGATGCCGAAGAAGCCGGGGTCGAAGCGGTCGACGTCGGCGAGGAAGCCGCCGCCCCGGGCGTAGAACGTGCCGGTGGCGTCCGGGTCGGGGCTGTACAGCGTGTCCAGGTCCCAGCCCCGGTCGCCGGGCAGGTCGGTGATGGCGTCGACCCCGTCGGCGACCAGCCGCCACAGGTCGTCCGGGTTGGCCACGCCGCCGGGCAGCCGGCAGGCCATCCCGACGATGGCCAGCGGCTCGTCGTCGCCGACGACGACCGGCGCGGCGGCCGGCCGGGCCGGCACCGGGGTGCCGGCGATCTCGGTGTCCAGGTGGGCGGCGAGGTCGTGCGGGCTCGGGTGGTCGAAGACGAGCGTCGCCGGCAGGCGCAGGCCGAACGCGTTGCCGAGCCGGTTGCGCATCTCGACGGCGGTCAGCGAGTCGAAGCCGAGGTCGCTGAACGCCCGGCGCGGGTCGACGGCGGCCGGGTCGGGGTAGCCGAGCACGGCGGCGGCCTGCCCCCGGACGATCTCCACGAGCGCGGTGCGGCGGTCGGTGTCGCCGAGCGCGGCGAGCTGCTGCACCAGGGACGCGCCGGTGGCCGG
>NZ_CADEAU010000788.1 GCF_902825405.1 Micromonospora maritima
GTCCTCCGCGCTCGGCGACCACCTGGTGGCCAACCCGGGGCAGTGGGCCGTGCTGGCCACCGAGCCGGACGGTCTCGCCCCGACCGCCGACGGGCGGCTCGACCTGGGCGTGGCGGCCCGGCTGACCACCGTCACCGGCGCGGTCCCGCTGCTGCGGCAGGCCTACCGGCTGGCGTTGCTGCGGATCGCGGCGGCCGACCTGACCGGCGGGCGTGGCCTGGAGCAGACCATGGCCGCGCTCTCCGGGCTGGCCGACGCCACCCTGGCCGCCGCCTACGACATCGCCGTCGACGAACTGCCCGAGGGCACCCCCCGGCCCCGGCTGGCGGTGGTGGCGATGGGCAAGTGCGGGGGCGACGAACTCAACTACGTCTCCGACGTCGACGTCATCTTCGTCGCCGCCGCCGACGACGACCTGCCCGCCGCCACCCAGGTCGCCACCCGCCTGATCCACGTCTGCGGGCTGGTCGCCTGGCCGGTCGATGCGGCGCTGCGCCCCGAGGGCAACCGGGGCCCGCTGGTCCGCACGCTCGCCAGCCACCTGGCCTACTACAAGCGCTGGGCCCGCACCTGGGAGTTCCAGGCGCTGCTCAAGGCCCGCCCGGCGGCCGGCGACCTGGACCTGGCCCGGGAGTGGATCGAGGCGCTCGCCCCGCTGGTCTGGACCGCCGCCGAGCGGCCGGAGGCGGTCGAGGACGTCCGGTCCATGCGCCGCAAGATCCTCGACAACGTGCCGCCGAAGGAGCTGGAACGCGAGATCAAGCGCGGTCCGGGCGGGCTGCGCGACATCGAGTTCGCCGTCCAGCTGCTCCAGCTCGTGCACGGCCGCGGCGACGAGTCGCTGCGGGTGCCCGGCACCGTCCCGGCGCTGCGGGCCCTGGTCGCCGGCGGCTACGTCGGCCGTGCCGACGGCGAGGCGCTGCTGCGCGGCTACCGCTTCCTGCGCGCCGTCGAGCACCGGCTCCAGCTCCAGGGCCTGCGCCGCACCCACACCGTGCCGACCGAACCGGCCGCGCTGCGCTGGCTCGCCGCCGCGCTCGGCTACGCGGCCACGCCGGGCCGCAGCGCCGTCGAGGAGTTCCGCGCCGAGTGGGTCACCCACGCCGCCGAGGTACGCCGGCTGCACGCCAAGCTGCTCTACCGGCCGCTGCTGGAGTCGGTGGCCCGGGTACCGGCCGAAGGGCTGCGGCTCACCCCGCAGGCCGCCCGCCACCGGCTGGAGGTGCTCGGCTTCGCCGACCCGGGCGGGGCGCTGCGGCACCTCCAGGCGCTCACCGGCGGGGTCAGCCGCACCGCCGCCATCCAGCGCACGCTGCTGCCGGTGCTGCTGGACGAGTTCGCCGACGCCCCGGAACCGGACCGAGGGCTGCTCAACTACCGGCAGGTCTCCGACAAGCTCGGCAGCACCCCCTGGTACCTGCGCCTGCTGCGCGACTCCGGCCCGGTGGCGCGCCGGCTGGCCCGGGTGCTCTCCTCCTCCCGCTACGCCGCCGACCTGCTGGCCCGCGAGCCGGAGGCGCTGCGCCTGCTGGCCGAGGACACCGAACTGACCCCGCGCCCCCGCGACACCCTGGTCGAGGGCTTCACCGCCGCGGCGGCCCGGCACGACGACTCGGTCGAGGCCACCCGGGCGGTCCGCGCGTTGCGCCGCCGCGAGCTGGTCCGGATCGCCGCCGCCGACGTGCTCAGCCGGG
>NZ_CADEAU010000789.1 GCF_902825405.1 Micromonospora maritima
CCGGAACCGGCGCGGCGGCCCGGGTGGCGGACGCCGACCAGGCGGCGCCCCGGCGCCGGGCCCCGTCGACGATCGCCTCGACCACGTCGTCGTACTCCAGCTCGGGCCACTCGGCGCGGGCCGGCACGAGGTGCAGCACCTCGCCGTCCCGGACACCCTGCGGCAGCAGCGCCTGTGCGGTGGCGAGCACCGCGCCGTCGGTGCGCCGCAGCAGCCACCCGCCGTGCCGTTCCCCGTCGTCGGCCAGCCCCTCCCCGGCGTGCCGGAGCACCTCGGGCAGCAGCTCGGCCAGGGGGACCTGCTCCGGCAGGGCGACGTCGACCCGTCGCCGGGGCGCGCTGATGGTGACCCGGGCGAGCCCGCTTGTCATCGACGTATCTCCATCCCGAGCCGGTTCGGTGGGCTGACGGACGAGAGGACTTTACCTACTATGAGCCAGGCTCGGGTTACCGAGAGCCATGGGAGGATCGTTGTCCACTGTCGTCATCAAGCGGCCGCCGCGCCGCCCGGCCCCGGAGATCCCGGTCGGCGAGCTGCCCGTGGAGGCGCCGCCGGAGATCCCGGTGGCGGCCGGCGGGCGCTGGCAGCAGGCGCTGATGGTGCTGCCGATGCTCGGCGGGACGGTGGCCATGGCGATGATGTTCGGCCGGGGCGGCGGGGCCTACTCGTACGTGGTGGGCGGCATGTTCGGGCTCTCCTCGCTGGCCATGCTGGTCACCACCTGGGGCAGCGCCGGCCCGAAGAAGTCCGAGCTGATGGCCGCCCGCCGGGAGTACCTGCGCCACCTGGCCACGCTGCGCCGCCGGGTCCGCGAGACCGCCGGCGCCCAGCGGGCCGGGCTCTCCTACCGCCACCCCGAGCCCGGCCGGCTCTGGTCCACGGTGGACAGCCACCGGGTCTGGGAGCGCCGGCCGGGCGACCCGGACTTCGCCGTGGTACGGGTCGGCGTGGGCCCCCAGACGCTGGCCACCCCGCTGGTCCCGCCCGTCACCCGACCGCTGGAGGAGCTGGAGCCGATGACCGCCGGGGCGCTGCGGCGCTTCCTGGACGCGTACTCGGTGGTGCCGGACCTGCCGGTGGCGCTGTCGCTGCGCAGCTTCGCCCGGGTCTTCGTGCGCGGTCCGGCGGGCCCGGTACGCGGGGCCGGCTCGCCCGCCGCGCAGGCCCTGGCCCGGGCGGTGCTCACCCAGCTCGCGGTCTTCCACGCCCCGGACGAGCTGCTGATCGCGGTCTGCGCCGGTCCGGAACGCCGGGACCGGTGGGAGTGGGTGAAGTGGCTGCCGCACGCCCACCACCCGACGCGTACCGACGCGCTGGGCCCGGTGCGCCTGGTCACCAGCGCCGCCGCCGACCTGGAACGGCTCCTCACCGACGTGCTCGGCAGCCGGTCCCGGTTCAGCCCGCACGGCCCGGCCACGGACGGGCCGCACGTGGTCGTGGTGCTCGACGGCGGCGACCTGACCGGCGCCGCCGACCTGGCCGGCGACGGCGGCATCGACGCGGTCACCGTGCTCGACCTGGACACCCCGCCCCCACGGTTGCTCGACCGCTACGCACTGCTGCTCGACCTGGTCGACGGCCGGCTGCACTCGCACTCCGCGGACGGGCACGCCGAGGTCGGTGCCGCCGACGCGCTGCCGACGGCCGACGCCGAGGCGGTGGCCCGGCGGCTCGCGCCGCTGCG
>NZ_CADEAU010000790.1 GCF_902825405.1 Micromonospora maritima
GTCCGGACAGCGTCCAGGGCAGTTCCCCGGCGGGTACGGCGGTGGGCGGCTCGGGCTGCTCCGGCGGCGCCTGTTCCAGGACGGTGTGCACGTTGGTGCCGCTGATGCCGAACGAGGAGACGGCGGCGCGCCGGGGCCGGTCGCCGGCCGGCCAGGGCCGGGCCTCGGTGAGCAGCGCGACCGTGCCGGCGGACCAGTCGACGTGCGGGGTGGGCTCGTCCACGTGCAGGGTGGGCGGCAGCACGCCGGCCCGCATGGCGAGGACCATCTTGATCACCCCGGCGACGCCGGCGGCGGCCTGGGTGTGACCGAGGTTCGACTTGACGGAGCCGAGCCACAGTGGCCGGTCGGTGTCGCGGTCGCGGCCGTACGTGGCGATCAGCGCCTGCGCCTCGATCGGGTCGCCGAGCGTGGTGCCGGTGCCGTGCGCCTCGACCGCGTCGACCTGGTCGGGGGCGAGTCCGGCGTTGGCCAGGGCCTGCCGGATGACCCGCTGCTGGGCCGGCCCGTTGGGGGCGGTCAGCCCGTTGGACGCGCCGTCGGAGTTGACCGCGCTGCCACGCACCACGGCGAGGACCGGGTTGCCGTCGCGGCGGGCGTCGGAGAGCCGCTGGAGCACCAGCAGGCCGACGCCCTCGCCCCAGCCGGTGCCGTCGGCGGCGCCGGCGAACGGCTTGCACCGCCCGTCGGCGGCCAGCCCGCGCTGGCGGGAGAAGCCGACGAAGATGCCGGGGGTGGCCATCACCGTCGCGCCGCCGGCCAGCGCCAGGTCACACTCCCCCGCCTGCAACGCCTGCGCGGCCAGGTGCAGGGCGACGAGCGACGCGGAGCAGGCGGTGTCGACCGTGACCGCCGGACCGTGCAGCCCGAAGGTGTACGCGAGCCGCCCGGAGATGACGCTGGCGGAGACGCCGGTGGCGAGGTAGTTCTCGTCGCCGTCGCCGGCGGCCAGCAGCAGCGAGCCGTAGTCCTGCCCGTTGGTGCCGACGTAGACGCCGGTGCGGCTGCCACGCAGCCCGGCCGGGTCGAGGCGGGCGCGTTCGAACGCCTCCCAGGCGGTCTCCAGCAGCAGCCGCTGCTGCGGGTCCATGGCCACCGCCTCGCGCGGGCTGATGCCGAAGAACGCCGGGTCGAACTCCCCGGCCCCGGTCAGGAAGCCGCCCTCGCGCACGTAGCTGGTGCCGAGGTGCTCCGGGTCCGGGTGGTACAGCTCGGCGACGTTCCAGCCGCGTTCCGGCGGCATCGGCGACAGCGCGTCGGTGCCGCCGGCCACCAGGTCCCACAGCTGTTCCGGGGTGGCGACGCCGCCCGGGAACCGGCAGCTCATCGCCACGATGGCCACCGGCTCGCGGTGCCTGTCGACGTCGGCGGCGACGACCGCGCCGCCGGTCGGGTCGGCGGTGAGGCCATGCAGGTGGGCGGCGAGTTCGGCGACCGTGGGGTGGTCGAAGACGAGCGTGGCGGGCAGGGTCGCGCCGGTCTCGGCGGCGAGCCGGTTGCGCAGCTCGACCGCGGTGAGCGAGTCGAAGCCGAGGTCGCGGAACGTGCGGTCGGGCAGCGGCCGGCCGGCCGGGTGGCCCAGCACCAGCGCGACCTGGGCGCGGACCAGTTCGGTGAGCTGCGGCAGGGACCGGCCCACCACCACGGCCGGGGTCACCACGGCGGGTCCGGCCGGCACGCC
>NZ_CADEAU010000791.1 GCF_902825405.1 Micromonospora maritima
GGTGACGCGGCCGAGCGGCGGGCCGTGCTGCGCGCGTTGCCGCTGCTGCCGATCGGGGCGGAGTGCGTGCCGCTGCTGCACGACGCGATCCGCACCAACGACACCCGGCTGGTCGCCGCCGCGCTCGGCCCCTACGCCCGGCACCTGGAGCAGCCGGCCTGGCGGCAGGCGGTGCTGAAGTGCGTGTTCGCCGGGGTGCCGCTGGCCGTGGTGGACGACCTGACCGGCCGGGCCGACGGCGAGCTGGCCCAGATGCTCGCCGCGTTCGCGGCCGAGCGGCACGCCGCCGGCCGCACCATGCCCGACGACGCGACCGAGCTGCTGCACCGGCTGACCATCACCACCACGGAGGCGTGACATGCGCATCTTCGACCCACACGTCCACATGACGTCGCGGACCACCGACGACTACGAGCGGATGGCCGCCGCCGGGGTGCGCGCGGTGGTCGAGCCGGCGTTCTGGCTGGGCCAGCCGCGCACCAGCGTGGACAGCTTCGTCGACTACTTCGACTCGCTGATCGGATGGGAGCCGTTCCGGGCCGGGCAGTTCGGCGTCCGGCACCACGCCACCGTGGCGCTGAACCCGAAGGAGGCCAACGACCCGCGCTGCCGCCCGGTGCTCGACGTGCTGCCGCGCTATCTGGACAAGGACGGCGTGGTCGCGGTCGGCGAGATCGGGTACGACGCGATGACGCCGGCCGAGGACGCCGCGCTGGCCGGTCAGCTCGCCCTGGCCGTCGGGCACGACCTGCCCGCGCTGGTGCACACCCCGCACCGGGACAAGGCGCGCGGCGTCGAGCGCACCCTCGCCGTGGTCGCCGAGTCGGGCATCGACCCCGGGCGGGTGCTGATCGACCACCTCAACGAGGTGACCGTGAAGCTGGTCCGGGACACCGGCTGCTGGCTGGGCTTCTCCATCTACCCGGAGACGAAGATGTCGCCGCCCCGGATGGTCGAGCTGCTGCGGACGTACGGGACCGACCGGATGCTGGTGAACTCGGCCGCCGACTGGGGACGCTCCGACCCGCTGCTCACCCGGGCCACCGGGGAGGCGATGCGGGCCGCCGGGTTCGACGACGACGACGTGGACCGGGTGCTGTGGCGCAACCCGGTGGAGTTCTACGGCCAGTCCGGGCGCCTCGACCTCACCGACCTGGACGCCCCGGCGCCCAGCTTCGCCGGCAACTCGATCCTGCGCGGGGGCGAGTGATGCGGCTGCGGCACCCGGACGGCACCACCGTCCATCTCGGCTACTGCACGAACGTCCACCCGGCCGAGGACCTGCCGGGCATCCTCGCCCAGCTCGACACGTACGCGCTCGCGGTGCGCCGGAGGCTCGACACCGACCTGCTCGGGCTGGGGCTCTGGCTGGCCGCGCCGGTGGCCGCCGCGCTCGCCGCCGACCCGGCGGCCCGCCGTCGGCTGCGCCACGAGCTGACCGTACGCGGGCTGGAGGTGGTCACGCTCAACGGCTTCCCGTACGCGGCGTTCCAGGCGCCGGTGGTCAAGGGCGCGGTCTACCACCCCGACTGGACCACGCCGGAGCGGCTGGCGTACACCCTGGACCTGGCCCGGGTGCTGGCCGACCTGCTGCCCGACGACGCGGCCCGGGGCTCGGTGTCGACGCTGCCGCTGGCCTGGCGCACCCCGTGGGACGCCGAGCG
>NZ_CADEAU010000792.1 GCF_902825405.1 Micromonospora maritima
GCCAGCGCCGCGGCGGCCACCCAGAAGCTGGCGTACGCGCCGGCGGCGGCGCTCAGGATGCCGCCGAGCGAGGCGCCGACCACGGTCATCGTGCCCCAGGCCGAGCCGGCGACCGCGTTGCCGGCCGCCAGGTCCGCCGGATCGAGCACGTTGGGCAGGGCCGCCTGGGCGGCGGGCGAGTAGAACGCCTTCGCCACCGCAACGACCGCGATCGACACCAGCGCCAACCAGGCCGTCCCCGCGCCGCGGACGCCGAGCAGCAGCAGGACGCCACCGAGAGCGGCCAGGTTGGCCGCCATCATGACCTTGCGGCGGTCGAACCGGTCGGCCACGGTGCCGGCGTACGGGAGCAGCAGCGCGGTGGTGCCGGTGTCCACCGCCAGCACCAGCGCACCCCAGACGCCACTGCCGGTCAGCTGCGGCAGCAGCACCAGCAGCGGCACCATGACGAACCAGTCCGCGCCGAAGACCACGAGCTCGGCGAGGAAGAGGTTGCGGAAGTCGCGGTTGCGGACCAGGACCGAGAGGGTGGGCGACACGCCGGCACCCTATCGGGCCGCCCCCGGGCCGGCAGCGCGACGCAGCAGGTCGGAGACGGTGACGAAGGTGTAGCCCCGGGCCCGCAGCCCGGAGATCATGTCGGGCAGGCCGCGGAGGGCGACCAGCCGCCGCTCGTCACCGACGTCGTGGCCGAGCACGATGGTCCCGGGCCGGACGTCGGCGACGATCCGGCGCGCGTGCCCGGCCGGGTCGTGCGGGAACTCGCTCTCGACCATCTGGAGCGTCCAGAGCACCAGCCGGTAGTCCAGCCGCGCGGCCGCGTGCAGCACCGACCCGCCCAGGTGCCCCCAGGGCGGACGGAGCAGTCGGGGGGCCACCCCCGCGGCCGCCGTGATCGCGTCGTGGCTGCGGCTCAGGTCGTCGTGGACCCTGGTGGCGTCCATCCGGGCGAGGTCGTGGTGGGCCCAGCTGTGGTTGCCCACCTCGTGCCCGCCCAGCCGCCCCCGCACCAGCGCGGCGTGCCGCCGGGCCCGCTCGCCGACCAGGAAGAACGTGGCCGGTACCCGGTGCTCGGCAAGCGTGTCCAGCACCATGGGCGTCCACTGTGGGCGCGGGCCGTCGTCGAACGTCAGCGCGACAAGCGGTGTGTCGGTGCGGACGCCCCAGACGACCTGCACCCCACCCGAACCGACGTCCTGCCGGCGGTTGCCCACGGTGGCACTGGCCGGGCCGCCCGCGAGCGGCAGTCGACGGTCGGCCACCCGGGTGCTCTCCAGCGTCGCGGCAGAGCCGAGCGCCGCCCCGCCGAGCAGCAGCGCGGACCGGCGCAGCAACGTGCGCCGACCCCACCGGCCCCCGCCGTCGACCATCACGCCCCCGCACCCCGAGTAGGCACCAGCTCACTGAGCGTACCGTCCGGGGTGGCTCAGGGATGTCCCGCGCGGCGGCGGGGGTGTCGGGCGGAGCCCCCGCACGCGCCGAGGACGGCGGGCGGGGGCCCGTCCCTCACTCGGTCGGGGGCAACGGGGACTGCCGGCTCTTCGGCAGGCGCAGCACCTCGAACTGGTCCGTTCCGTCGACCAACGCGCCCGACGGCCGGGCCGGCGGCGCGGCGACCCCGGCCGGCCCCTCCCCACCGCGGGCGCCCACCGGCACCGGCTCC
>NZ_CADEAU010000793.1 GCF_902825405.1 Micromonospora maritima
AGCACGCCGGAGCGGCCGTCGAGCGCGTCCGTCAGGGCGGCGCGGGTGGTGGGGGTGAGGGGGCCGGGCAGCTTCTCGACGGGGTGCCACTCGGGGTGGCAGCCGCGCGCCGCCTCGGCGGCCGGAGCGCCGCCCGCAGGTCGGGCGCGGAACACGTGCACCAGGACGTCGGGCAGGGGGCCGCAACGGCCGGCCGGGGGCACGGGAGCGGTCGGGTCGGTGACCCGGTAGAGGCCGACCAGGTCGACAAGCTCGACGAGCCAGCCGGTCTCCGCGCGGATCGCCCGGACGACGGCGTCGGCCGGGCTCTCGTCGTGGCGCAACCGTCCGCCCGGCAGGCCCCAGCGGGGCGCGCCGCCGGAGCGCCGGCAGAGCAGCACCCGGCCGGCCCTGTCGGCGACGACCGCGGTGACCGCCCAGGTGAGCGCGCTCATGGACAAAGAGCGTACGGCCGTGCAAACCAGAAGTCATCCGGCTCCGCGGCGCGGCGGACCGGGGTGCCGCACACACGGTCCGCACCGGTACCGTGTGCACCCGTGACCCTCGCCCCGATGACCCCACTGGCGGCCATGCCCAGCCCCAGCACCGCCGTCTGGCAGCTCGGCCCGGTTCCGATCCGGGCGTACGCGCTCTGCATCATCGCCGGCATCGTGGTGGCCTGCGTGGTCACCGAGTACCGGCTGCGCCGCCGCGGCGTGGCGCCGGGCGCCGTGCTCGACATCGCGGTCTGGGCGGTGCCGGCGGGCATCGTCGGGGCGCGGATCTACCACGTGATCACCTCGCCCGAGAAGTACTTCGGCGCGGGCGGTGAGCCGATCAAGGCGCTCTACATCTGGGAGGGCGGCCTCGGCATCTGGGGGGCGGTGGCCGGCGGCGCGGTGGGCGCCTGGCTCGCCGCCCGGCAGCTGGGCATCCCGCTCACCGTGGTCGCCGACGCGCTGGCGCCGGGGATGCCGCTGGCCCAGGCGGTCGGCCGGCTGGGCAACTGGTTCAACAACGAGCTGTACGGCGGGCGGACCAGCCTGCCGTGGGGCCTCGAGGTGCACGTCATGGACCCGGACAACCCGGGTCACACGCTGCGCGACGACGCCGGCAACCCGGTCCTGCAACCCGGGCTCTACCATCCGACGTTCCTCTACGAGCTGCTCTGGAACGTCGGCGTCGCCGTGCTGGTGCTGGTCCTGGACCGCCGGCTGCGGCTGGGGCGCGGCCGTGCCTTCGCGCTCTACGTGATGGGCTACACGGCGGGCCGGTTCTGGATCGAGCTGATGCGCACCGACGAGGCCAACCACATCCTCGGCGTGCGGCTCAACGTCTGGACCGCCGTGCTGGTCTTCCTCGGCGCGCTCGTCTACTTCGTGCGGGTCCGCGGCCCCCGGGAATACCTCGTCCCGGTCGGTGAGCCGGCCGCTGCGGTGCCGCCGGCCGGCGACGTGTCGCAGGTCGACCTCTCGGCCGGCGAGGCCGGCGCACGGCCGGTCGCGCCGGAGGGCTACCGGGTGGTGACCGAGGACCAGTTCCGCGCGTACCGGGAGACCGGCGCGCTGCCCCCGGCGGACCCGGCGGACACCGACGACGCGGACCGCGCGGCCACCGACGACGCGGACCGCGCGGCGAACCACGAAGCGGACCGCGCGACGGCCGACGACACGGACCG
>NZ_CADEAU010000794.1 GCF_902825405.1 Micromonospora maritima
CCTCGGCCCGAGCGGTGCTGGACCGGCTCGCGGCCGGCCCACCCGTCGGCACGGTCGCCCCGGGGGCGCTGGAGGCGCCCGCCACCGGCGGCGAGGACGTGCTCCCGCCCGACCTGGTCAACGGGGGCGCGCCCACCGGCTCGCCCATCCGCTGGCTGGTCGAACACCGGCTGCTGGTGCGGATGTCCGGCGGCAAGGGCGGCACCGTCGAACTGCCCCGCGAGGTGGGTCTGGTGCTGCGCCGTGACACCGGCCCGCTCGGTCCGCTGCGCACCAGCCCGCCCGTGGTCTCCGGCCCACCCCGGGAGGTCAAGGCCGTCGACTCGGCCGGCGCCGGACAGACCATGGAGGTGGTCCGGCACACCGAGGCGCTGCTGGAGGCGCTTGTCGTCGAGCCGGCGCCGGTGCTGCGCTCCGGCGGGGTGGGCGTGCGCGACCTGCGCCGGCTCGCCCGTAACCTCGGTCAGGACGAGCCGACCACCGCGCTGCTGTTCGAGGTGGCGTACGCGGCCGGGCTCGTCGGCGAGCTGGAGCTGACCGGCGGCGCCAGCACGCGGTACGGCGGTGACCAGCAGATCCTGCCCACCGGCGGGTACGAGGTGTGGCGCGCCGCGTCGCTCGCCCAACGCTGGGAACAACTCGCCCGCGCCTGGCTGGCGATGACCCGCCAGGTGGGCCTGGTGGGCCAGCGGGACGACCGGGACCGGCCGATCTCGGTGCTCTCGGCCGAGGCCGAACGGGCGGGCGCCCCGGCCGCCCGGCGCGCGGTGCTCGCCGTGCTCGCCGACCTGCCGCAGGGCACCGCGCCGACCCCCGACGAGGTGCTGGAGCTGCTCGACTGGCGGGCGCCCCGGCGGGCCCGGGGCCGCGAGGCGGCGCACCGGGAGGTGCTGGCCGAGGCCGCCCGGCTCGGCGTGACCGGGCTCGGTGCGCTCACCTCGTACGGGCGGCTGCTGCTGGCCGAGCTGAACGACGCCGACGAGCGGGGCGACGACCCGCTCGGGCTGCGCTCCGAAGCGGAGTCGGGAGATCCGTCGACGGCGGTGCGCGCCCTGGACGGGCTGCTGCCCGCACCTGTCGACCACGTCCTGGTGCAGGCCGACCTGACCGTGGTGGTGCCCGGCCCGCCCGACCCGGCGCTCGCCGCCGAACTGGACGTGGTGGCCGAGCACGAGTCGGCGGGCGGAGCCAGCGTGCACCGGGTCACCACGGCCAGCGTCCGCCGGGCGCTCGACGCCGGCTACACCGCCGACGACCTGCACGCGCTGTTCCGCCGCCGGTCGCGTACCCCGGTGCCGCAGGGCCTGACCTACCTGGTGGACGACGTGGCGCGCAAGCACGGCGGGCTGCGGGTCGGCTCCGCCGGCGGCTACGTGCGCAGCGACGACGAGGCGCTGCTCACCGAGGTCCAGTCGGACCGGCGGCTGGAGGCGCTGGCGTTCCGCCGGCTGGCGCCCACGGTGCTCGTCACCCCGTACCAGGTCAACCGGATGCTGCTCGCGTTGCGCGACGCCGGGTACGCGCCGGTGCCCGAGGACGCCAGCGGTGCGACGGTGCTGGCCCGGCCGAAGACCCGGCGGGCGCCGGCCCGGACGCCGGTCCCCGGCCGCGCGGTGGACCCGCTGGCCACGCCGAAGCTGCCGATGCC
>NZ_CADEAU010000795.1 GCF_902825405.1 Micromonospora maritima
CACGACGCTCTTCCGATCCGCCCCTCCACCACCGCGCGGCCCGGCTGGGCGCGCACCCGGCCGGCGTCGGCCCGGCCACCGAAGAGCAGGCCGAGGCCGGTCACCACCATCGTCTTGCCGGCGCCGGTCTCGCCGGTGATGACGTTCATCCCCCCGGCCAACGGCAGCGTGGTGTCCTCGATGACGCCCAGTCCGGTGATGCGCAGCTCTTCCAGCACAGCACCCGACAGTAGCCCCGCCGTGTGACAGTTGACCAGCCGGCACGGTGGCCTGTGGACGCCGTCCAGTTCTCGGCGGTCGGTCCGGCGCCGGCGGGCACGGCCCGCACGGGTGGTCGGGGCGCCGGACGTCGCGTCGTCGCCCCAGCCCGTGCGCCGCCGCTTCCTCCGGCGGCGGCTCGACGAGCTGTCGGCCCGACCGGGGTCGACACCCGACCGGGCGCGGCGCGCCGGTCCACCCGCCGTGGCCCGGCCGCGAACGCTCCGGCGTCCCGACCGTCGCGGACCGACCACCCCCTGGTCGGGCCCGCGACCGCCGGGTCACGCGTCCGGGAACCGACGGGCCTCACCGCCGTGCCCGGACTCACCTCGACGTGACCCGTGCGCCCACCGTAACGCGCCCCACCGCGGGGCCGACCGGATCCGAGCGGCCGATCAGCGCCGGTTGCCGCGCCAGCCCTGCACGGGCAGGTCGAACTTGGCCACCAGCCGGTCGGTGAACGGACGCGCCCGCAGCCGCACGATGCGCACCGGCAACGCGCCCCTGCGCACCGTGACCCGGGCGCCCGGCGGCAGGTCGTAGACCCGCCGGCCGTCGCAGCAGAGCACCGCGAGCGTGGTGAACGGGTCGACCGTGATGGCGAACGTGGACGTCGGCGCGGTGACCAGCGGGCGACTGAACAACGCGTGCGCGCTGATCGGCACCAGCAGCAGCGCCTCCACCTCCGGCCAGACCACCGGGCCGCCGCCGGAGAACGCGTACGCGGTGGAGCCGGTCGGGGTCGCGCAGACCACGCCGTCGCAGCCGTACCGCGACAGCGGCCGGCCGTCGACGTCGACGAGCAGCTCCAGCATCTGGGCGCGTTCGCCCTTCTCCACGCTGATCTCGTTGAGCGCCCACGATTCGATGGTCGGCCCGCCGTCGAACTCGGCGGTCACGTCGAGGGTGAGGCGTTCGTCCACGGTGTAGTTGCGCCCGACCACGTCGCGCACCGCGGTGTCCAGGTCGTCGATCTCCGCCTCGGCGAGGAAGCCGACCTTGCCCAGGTTGATGCCGAGCAGCGGCGCCTTGGCCGGGCGGGCCAGCTCGGCGGCGCGCAGGAACGTGCCGTCCCCGCCGAGCGCGAAGACGATCTCCGCGCCCTCGGCCGCCTCCGGACCGGTCACCGGCACCACGCCGGGCAGGTCCAGGTCGTCGGCCTCCTCGGCCACCACCCGGACCTCGAAGCCGGCCGCGATCAGGTCGGCGGCCACGGACCGGGCGTGCTCGGTGCTGCGTCGACGGCCGGTGTGGGTCACCAGCAGCGCGGTACGGCTCATCCGGACACCTCCTCGGTCGTGGCCGCCGTCGCGGCGGCGCCCTGCGGGCCGGCGGCGACCACCGCGCGGACCCGCTCGGGGTCGGCGGCGGACGCGTCCCG
>NZ_CADEAU010000796.1 GCF_902825405.1 Micromonospora maritima
GCCAGGCCGTCGCCCGCGCGGCCCTGCGCACGGCCCGGTACGGCCAGCAGTTGCGCAACCCGGTGGCGCTCGCCCTGCGCGACACGGCGATCCGGTTGACCCCGTCCCGGGCGGCGCTGCGCGGCATGGCGCGGTACGCCGACTGGCGGCCGCCGGGCTGACCGCCGGCGTACCCGGGCCCGACGCGCGGCGGGTGACCGGCGCCGGGCCGAACGACCCTGGCCGACGCCTCCGCCCGGGGTCCGTAATGGAGGGGACGGAGGGAGCCCTCATGGGTACGGGAGTCTGGCAGCGACAGTTGAGGTGGATGTACCGGGGCGGCCGGCCGAACCGGCTCGCCCGGGCGATGAACGCGCTGTCCGCCGCGCAGTTCGCCGCCGGCCTGGGCCCGCGGCACTGGGTCACCCTGGAGGTGCCGGGCCGGCGCACCGGCCGGACCGTGGCCGTGCCGCTCGTGGTCGCCGACCACGAGGGCGCGCGCTACCTGGTGTCCATGCTGGGCGAACGGGTCAACTGGGTGGCAAACGTCCGCGCCGCCGGCGGGCGCGCGGTGCTGCGACGCGGCCGCCGGGAGCCGGTCCGGCTGGTCGAGGTGCCGGTGGCGCAGCGGCCGCCGATCCTGCGCCGCCACCTCGCGCTGGCCCCCGGCGCGCGCCCGCACGTCCCGGTGGACCGCGACGCCCCGCTCGCCGACTTCACCCGGGTCGCCGCCGACCTGCCGGTCTTTCGGATCACCACGGCGGAATGATATTCGCGAACAACCTTCCAGAATATCGAGCGCGCCGGAATCCGGGGTCGTCCGAAGGGGAGAGCGAACCGGTAAGATCGGCGACAAAGCGCTGGCTGATCGCTGACTGCCGACGGTGACGCGACCGCCCACACTGGGCGCATGAATACGAGACTCCGCCGCAGCCGGGCATTCCGCCTCGCGGTGTGTCTCGCCCTCGTGGCGACACTGAGCGGCTGCATGCAGCTCAACCTCGGGCTGACCGTGAACACCGACGACACGGTCTCCGGCCAGCTCCTGCTGACCGCCCAGAAGTCCGTGCTCAAGCAGCGGAACCCGGACGTCGCGGCGGCCTTCGCCGAACTGCGGCAGAACATTCCCACGCTTCCCGCCGGCGCCGAGAGCCGGTACGAGGACGCCACCTACTACGGCATTCAGATCGCCTACCGGAAAACACCGTTGTCGCAATTCACGAGCGAAAGTGTGAATCTTGTCCGCGACGACGATCTCTATCGCTTCTCGCTACCGCTGGATCCGAAGAAATACGGCGGCAAGGTGGCCGAACAGGACCCGCGGAACCAGCAGGCGTTCATGACGTTGATGTCGTTCGAGATATCCGTGACGTTCCCCGGCCGGGTGCTCGACACCAACGGCACGATCAACGGGCGTTCGGTGAGCTGGAAGGTCGTCGCCAACCAGCCCAAGCCGGCCGAGCTGCGCGCCGTCGCCGAGGCGCCACCCGCGCCCGCCACCAGCGCGGCCGTCGCGGCGGTCACCGGCGGCTCCTTCCCCTGGCTGTTCGTCGTCGGCGGGGTGGTCGTGCTGCTGCTCCTCCTGGTCGCGGTGACCGTCGTCCTGCTGCGGCGCCGCTCCCGCGGCGGCACCGCCCCCGTACCGGCCG
>NZ_CADEAU010000797.1 GCF_902825405.1 Micromonospora maritima
CCGGATGCTGGGCCCGCGCCGGCTCGCGGCCGTGGTGGCCGGCCCGGCCCTGGCCGTGGGCCTGTGGGAGCTGAACCGGGCCACCAGTCCGCTCTTCGACGGCGGCCCGGTGTCCTACCAGAGCTTCTACGGGCTGACCGCCGGCAGCGAGCCGGTGATGTGGCTCTACCTCGCCGGGCTCGCGGTGGCGGCGCTCGCCGTCTGCGTACCGGTGGTGGGCCTCGCCCCGGCCGTGCGCCGGCGTGTCCCCGTGCTGCTGGCGCCGGTCGCGGCGCTGGCGCTGGTGATCGACCGCGCGTTGGCCGGCTGGGCGACGTCCACGGTCCACATGGACCACGTCATCCCCCTGGTCCCGGCCCAGTGGGCGATGCTGGTGCTCGTCCCGCCTGTCACGTTCCTGGCCGGGGTGCTGCTGGTGCGGCGCCGGGAGGAGCGGCAGCGGATGGTGGCGCTGGGGCGGGCCGTCGACCGGGAGCGGGCCGCCGGCTGAGGGTTGCGCGGGTCTGCTGCAGTGGCGGTGTGTCCGTTACCGACCATCCGCCGCCCGGCCCCGGGCCGGCGGGACACCTCCGGTCCGGGGCCGCCGTCCGGCCTACGGAAGCGTCCGTTGCGCCGATGGCGGGCGGCGCCGGGGCGACCAGAATGACCACCGAGGCGGCAACCGGCAGCCGTCCCTGGAGCGCGGTGGGGTTCGTCGCATGAGCGGCTGGCAGCTGTCCGGCTACACGCCGGTTCGTGGGCTCGGCTCCGGGGCGTCGGGCAGCGTCGTGCTCGCCACCCACGACGCCACCGGCACCCCGGTCGCGATCAAGTACCTGGTCCGCGACCTCGGGGCCGACTCCTCGTTCCGCACCGCGTTCCGCGACGAGGCGCGGCTGCTCGGCGAGATCGACGACCCGCACGTCAGCCGGCTCTACGAGTACGTCGAGTCGCCGCACGGGGCGGCCATCGTCATGGAGCTGGTCGACGGCGTCTCGCTGCGGCAGATGCTGCGCGCGCACGGCCCGACCACCCCCGAGGCGGCGCTGTGCGTGTTGAAGGGCTCGCTCGCCGGGCTCGCCGCCGCGCACGCCCACGGGGTCGTGCACCGTGACTACAAGCCGGAGAACGTGCTGGTCAACGGCGCGGGTTCGAGCAAGCTCGCCGACTTCGGCATCGCCATGCCGATCGGTCGGGGCTCGGACACCACCGTCTCCGGCACGCCCCGTTACATGGCCCCCGAGCAGTGGACCGGCGCCCCGGCCAGCCCGGCCTGCGACATCTACGCCGCCACCGCCACGTTCTTCGAGTGCCTCACCGGACGACCCCCGTACCAGGGTCCGGACCTGCTCTCCCTGCGCGAGCAGCACGCCACCGCGCCGATTCCCACCGACCCGGCGCCCGCGCCGGTGCACGAGCTGCTGCGGCACGGGATGGCCAAGAGCCCCGACGACCGGCCGCAACCGGCCGAGGTCTTCCTGGACCTGCTGGACCGGGTGGCCGGCGTCGGATACGGGCCCGAGTGGGAGGAACGCGGGTTGCGCGAGCTGGCCCGCCGGGCCGCGCTGCTGGCCGCGCTGTGGCCGTTCCCGGACCGGGCGGAGGGGGCCACCGCGGTGGCCAGCACCGCGCTCGGCGCCACGACC
>NZ_CADEAU010000798.1 GCF_902825405.1 Micromonospora maritima
GGCACGGTGACCGGCGGACCGGCGACGGCCGGTCGCGGGGCGTGTGCCGGTGTGGTCGTGCCGGCGCAGCGGTCGGATTGAACTGACGGTCGTCCGGTCCGACCACGGAGGTGAGCCGCAACGGCGCGGCGCGCCCGAGGGGCACGACCGGACGGCCGCGCCCGGCGCCCAGTGCGCCACCCGGACCGACTCCCGATGCGGGGGACGGTGACACGGCGGGGCCCCCGGTGCGGGGGCCCCGTTCGTGTGTCGGGACGGCTCAGGTGGCCGGGTAGCTGCTGTAGTCCGGGAAGTTGCCGTAGAGCCGGCGGTCGCCGCCCACGGTGACGGCCTGGACCAGCAGGTCGCCGCCGACGAACGCGCCCTTCCAGGACGCGCCCCGGCCGCCGAACGGCTCGTCGCGGTCGCCCCGGGACCGCGGCTTGTTGATGCCCACCTTGAACGCCTGGAGGTCGACCGCCAGTTTGCCGGCCAGCTCCTCGTCGTCGCAGGCCAGCGACGCGACGAGCGCGCCGTTGGAGGCGTTCATCTGGGCCAGCAGCTCGTCGGTGGTGTCCACCACGACGATGGTGTCCACCGGGCCGAACGGCTCGGCGTGCATCAGGCGGGACCGGCCGGGCGGGGCCAGCAGCACGGCCGGGGCCACGTACGCCGAGGTGTCCTGCCCGTCGAGGAACGGCGCACCGTCGAGCTTGCCCCGGTGCAGCGGCACCGCGCCGCCGCGTACCGCCTCGTCGACCTTGCGTCGCAGCTCGTCGGCCTTGGCCGCGCTGATCAGCGGGCCGAAGTCCAGCTCGGGCAGCGGGTCGCCGGCCGACCAGTCGTCGCCGACGGCGAGCGGGTGGCCGAAGCGGACCGAGCGGACGACCGGCAGGTACATGTCCAGGAACTCGTCGACCAGGTCCCGCTGCACCACGAACCGCGGGTACGCGGTGCAGCGCTGCTTGCCGTACTCGAAGCCCTTCTTCAGGTGCGCGGCGAGCGTGTCCCACTGGGAGAAGTTCCAGATGCCCCAGGCGTTGAGGCCCTCCTGCTCGATGAAGTGCCGCTTGTCGGAGTCGAGCAGGGCCGCGGCGACCTTGCCGCCGTTGGAGCGCCCGCCGACGAACGCCACCGCGCCGATCTCCGGCGCGCGGACCAGCACCTCGGACAGTTCCTCGCCGCTGCCGGAGACCAGCGTGGCGGGCAGTCCCGCCCGGCGCATCAGCGCGTGCGCGACGGTGAGGCAGACCGCGCCGCCCTGGGACGGGGTCTTGGCGATCACCGCGTTGCCCGCCAGGAGCTGCACCAGTTCGGCGTGCACGAGCACGCTCATCGGGTAGTTCCAGGAGGCGATGTTGCTGACCGGACCGGGCAGCGGTTCGCGGCCGTCGGCGAGCATCCGCTCGATCTCACCGACGTACCAGCGCACGCCGTCGAGGGCCCGGTCCACGTCGGCGCAGGCGAGCCGCCACGGCTTGCCGATCTCCCAGACCAGCAGCAGGGCGAGCAGGTCGCGGTGCGCGGTGAGCGCGTCGAGCGCGTCGTCGACCGGGCGCTGTTCGACAGGCGCGGCCGGCTGCGTCCCCGGTACGCCGCCTGGTGGCTGGTCTTCCCGCTGGCGTACCTCGGGTTCGCGTTG
>NZ_CADEAU010000799.1 GCF_902825405.1 Micromonospora maritima
GGCGGCCGCGGCGCCCTCCGCCGGCGCCACGACGAGCCGGTCGCCCGGGAGCAGCGCCTCGATCGCCGCGGCCAGCACCGCGGACTCCGGGGTCGCGCCGACCAGCAGGCCGGTCTTGGGGTCGTTACGCCGGGCGAACTCGCTGACGAGCGTACGGGCGGCGCGCTCGCCGATGCGGACCGCGCCGGACGGAGCGGTGACGCGCACGGCGGGGGACTGGGTCATGTCTGACGGGCTCCTGACGAGATAGGGACGGACGGGAACCGCCTCGGTGGCGGCCGACCGGCCAGGGAGCGCTCTGCGTGGTCGGGTGGGCGGTGCCGGCCGGCGGAGGCGGGATCTCCACCGACCAGCATAGGCGGCGTCGTCGCGCCGCCGTAGCGGTGCGGGCGGGCCGACGGGTCACCCGGCCCGGTCCGCCCGTGGTCCGTCGTCCCCCGGGTCGAGCGGTGGCAGCTCGCGGGTGGCCGGCTCGGACGACTCCGGCTCCAGGGCGACGGGCCGGTCCTCCGACGCCGGGGTCGGCACGTCGGTCGTCGCCCCGGTCGGCCACTCGTCGGCCTCCTCGGACACCGCCCGGCCGCCGGCCGGGGTGCCGTCGCGGTACGGTGCCGCCACCGTCGTCTCCGGCTCTCCGGTCGGGCTCGGCCGGTCGGACCCGCCGGACTGGTCGGACTGATCCGACCGGTCCGGCCCGCGGCCCGAGCGCAACGCTCCGACCAGCCCGAGCAGTCCGATCAGGACCAGCCCGCCGGCCAGGAACCAGCCGACCGGCGGAACGGCCAGCCCGAGGATCCGGGCCAGCAGCCACCAGAGGGCGAGCCCGAGGAAGACCAGCCCGAAGGCGAACGACACGACGTCGGTGCGGTGGGCCTTCACCGGGTCACCTCCAGGTTTCCGGCGTTCACGTGGACGTAGAGGCGCAGCTTGCCCCCGCCGGGGCCGTCCGCGCCGGCGTCGGTGCTCTCCCAGTGGCGGCCGTTGAGCCCGCCGGTGCGGCGGCCGAAGACGGTGGCCTCACCGGCGTTGACGTCCGCCACCGTGGTGACGTCGACGTCCGGCGGCACGACCACCGTCGCGTTGCCGAGGTTGACGTCGACGGTCACCTGGACGTCCTGCTTGTCGAAGTCGATGGCGCGCAGGTCGAGCACCGCGTCACCGAGGTTGTTCTCGTACCGGGCCGCCAGGTCGCGCCGGTCGGTGGGGGCCCAGGTGACGTTCCCGTCGATGCCACGGATCCGGTCGTAGGACTCGGCGACGGTGGCGACGCCGAGCGCCGCCGCGGTCACCAGACCGAGAGCGATCAGCCACCGGGCCCGGCCGAACCAGGTGCCCACGAGCAGCCCGAGGCCGATCGTGGCCAGCACCGCGGCGAAGTAGCCGGCCGCGCCGACGGGGAACACGTCGAGCAGGTCGAGCATCGCCACCAGGCCCAGCGCCAGGAAGATCAGTGAGAAGGTGATCGCGCCGAGGGCCGAGCGCTCCTTCGGCCGCTTCGGCGGTCGCGGTGGTGGCGCCGGCGCCGGCGAGGGGCGCGATCCGGCGTACGGGCCGTGCGGGGCGAACGGCGGACGGTAGCCGCCCGGCGGCAGGGGTGCGCCCGCCGGGGTGG
>NZ_CADEAU010000800.1 GCF_902825405.1 Micromonospora maritima
CCACCTCGACCGGCTGCACGCCGCGCTCGCCGCCCGCGCCGACGAGATCGCCCGCACCGTGGCCCTCGAACTGGGCACCCCGCTCAGGCTCGCCACCCGGGTGCAGGCCGGCCTGCCGCTGACGGTGCTGCGCGGCATGGTCGACCTCGCCGCCCGCCCGCCGGCCGAGCAGACCATCGGCAACTCCCTGGTCGTCCGCGAGCCGGTCGGCGTGGTCGGCGCGATCACCCCGTGGAACTACCCGCTGCACCAGGTGGTCGCCAAGGTCGCCCCGGCGCTGGCCGCCGGCTGCACAGTGGTGCTGAAGCCGAGCGAGTTGACGCCGCTCACCGCGTACCTGCTCTTCGACGCGGTGACCGAGTCCGGCCTGCCGCCCGGGGTGGTCAACCTGGTGCCCGGCACCGGCCCGGTGGTCGGCGAGGCCCTCGCCGCGCACCCCGACGTCGACCTGGTCTCGTTCACCGGCTCCACCGCCACCGGCCGGCGGATCGCCCACCTCGCCGCCGACCGGATCGCCCGGGTGGCCCTGGAACTGGGTGGCAAGTCCGCCAACGTGATCCTGGCCGACGCCGACCTGCCTGCCGCGGTCAAGGTCGGCGTGGGCAACGCGCTGCTCAACTCCGGCCAGACCTGCACCGCCTGGACCCGGATGCTGGTGCACCGCGACCGCTACGCCGAGGCGCTCGACCTGGTCGCGGCGGCGGTGGCCGGCTACCGCCCGGGCGACCCGTTCGACCCGGCCACCCGGCTCGGCCCGCTGGTCTCCGCCGCCCAGGCCCAACGGGTACGCGGCCACGTGGACCGCGCCCTCGCCGACGGCGCCCGGCTCGTCGCCGGCGGTCCGGACGCCCCGCTGCCGCCCCGCGGCCACTTCGTGGCGCCCACCGTCTTCGCCGACGTGCACCCGGACAGCGCGCTGGCGCAGGAGGAGGTCTTCGGGCCGGTGCTCGCGGTGATCCCGTTCGCCGACACCGACGAGGCGGTCGCGATCGCCAACAACTCCCGGTACGGCCTGGCCGGCGCCGTCTGGTCGGCCGACTCCGACGCCGCGCTCGCCGTCGCCCGGCGGCTGCGGACCGGCCAGGTGGACGTCAACGGCGGCGCGTTCAACCCGCTCGCCCCGTTCGGCGGCTACAAGCAGTCCGGCCTCGGTCGCGAGCTGGGCGGCTACGGCATCGAGGAGTTCACCGAGCTGAAGGCGATCCAGCGGTGAGGGCGCTCGTGGTACGCGGCCGGGGCGCTACCCCGGCGGTGGAGGAGGTGCGCCTGCCCGCGCCCGGCCCGGGCGAGCTGCGGGTCCGCATCCGGGCCGCCGGCATCTGCCACTCCGACCTGGCCATGGTGGACGGCACGCTGGCGCCGGCGTACCCGCTGGTGCTCGGGCACGAGGCGACAGGTGTGGTGGCCGAGGCGGGTCCCGGAACCCGGCTGGCGGTCGGCACGCCGGTGGTGCTGAACTGGGCGCCCGCCTGCCGCGACTGCTGGCACTGCCGGCACGGCGAGCCCTGGCTGTGCGCCGCGAACACCGCCCCCTCGGTGCCGCGCGGCGAGACGGCCGCCGGCGAGCCGGTGCAGGTCACGCTCGGCCTCGGCGCGCTCGCCGAGGAGG
>NZ_CADEAU010000801.1 GCF_902825405.1 Micromonospora maritima
GTGGTTACGGCTACGGCGACGCGCCGACCGGTGGCTACGACGCCCCGGCCGGCGGTTACGACAACGCGGCGGCCGGCGGATACGAGGGTGGCCGGGCCGCCGGCGGTTACGGTGACGCGCCGGCCGGTGGCTACGGGGACGCCCCGACCGGCGGCTACGGCGACAACCCGGGTGGCGGCTACGACGGCCGGCAGCAGGGCGGCTACGAGAGCGGCCCGGCCGGTGGCGGTTACGGCTCCGGCTACGACGGCGGTCACCAGCAGGGCGGCTACGACCAGCGCGGCGGCTACGGCGACGGCTACGGCCAGCAGGGCGGCTACGGTCAGGAGCCGCCGCAGCAGCGCGGCGGCGGCTACGACAACCAGGGCGGCTACCACAACGACCCGGCCCAGGCCGGTCGCGCCCGCCCGGACGGCGCGTCGGAGCGCGGCGGTCGACGCCTCGACTGGCTGGACGACTGACCCCGCACCCCCACGACCGAAGTGGCCGCCTGCTCCGCGGGCGGCCACTGTCGTCTCAGTCCCCCGCGTCCGCCACTTCATCGATCTTGGAGTTGTGGCACCTACCAAAGCGGCGCTTACCCGGCATCCTGGGTGCCACAACTCCAAGATCGGCGGAACCGGGCTGGCGGGCTTGCGGGGGCGGGGCGGGGTCAGGCGGGGGTGAAGGAGTTCTGGCGGAGGATCGGCACGACGTCGGAGACGCCGACCTCGGTGGCGATCGCGACGTCCGCGGCGAAGCCGCCCTCGGCGAGTTCCCGGCCGGACACGCAGCCCCGGACCGCCGCCGGCACGTCCGGCGTGCTGGCCAGCGCGGCCAGCGCCATCGCCGCCTCCACCGACAGTCCGCCGGGCACCCCGGCCAGTGCGTCCAGCACGCAGGCCGCCCCGAGTTGGTCCTCCACGCACGGGCGCAGTGACCCGTCGGGCCAGCGTTCCCCGGCGGCCACCACGCCGATCGGGGCGTCGTTCGTGCCGTACCCCTGATCGCGGAGCCATCGCCCGACGGCGCGTGCGTTGCGCAGGCACGCCGCGACCACCGGGACGCCGGTGGCGCTCGCCGCGGCGCTGATCGCCGAGCCGTTGGGCGACGGCAGCACCAGGTCGGCGACGACCGGCGCGGTGCGCAGCGCCGCCGGGGAGAGCGACCACGGATGCTCCGGGGTCGTCTTCCGGCGGCCCACGGCGGCGACCGCACCGACCCGGCGGGCGTACTCGGCGGCCTGCTCGCCCCAGGGGAACGGGTGCACCCGCATGCCGCGGCTGACCGCCACCTCCACGGTGGTGGTGAACGAGAGCACGTCCACCACCACCAGGGCGGCGCAGACCCGGCCGAGTTCCGCGGCCCCGGTCAGTCCCCAGTCGAACCGGGCACCGGCGCCGGGTTGGGCGAAGACCGCCAAGGCCAGGGCCTCAGCGCTGATCCGGCGCGGATCGCTGGCCCGGCTCATCGGAAGCCGTGTCGGTGCCGTCCGGCGCGGTCGTCCCGGCGGTGCCGCCCGGGCCGTCCGCCGACGTGCGGTCGCCCTCGACCGTCGACGTGCGGTCGCCCGACGGAGACGCGGCGGCCACCGTCGACCCGCCGTCCGCCCGAGACGCGG
>NZ_CADEAU010000802.1 GCF_902825405.1 Micromonospora maritima
GGGCACGTTGCTGCCGTGGGACATGGCGGCGTTGATCCGGTCGGTGCCGCCGGCGTAGTCGGCCTTCGGGAAGGCCCACCTACCGCCGCCGTGTCCCGAGCCGTGTCGGCCACCCGGTGCCGGTTGGTCCGCCCGGGGGCGGAGAGCAGCAGCAGCGCCTTCGCCACCGCGCTGGTCAGATCCTGGTCGGCGTTCTGGATCAGGCCGCGCGCACCGGCGCTGATCGTGGCCGCCGCCGACTCCGACTCCTCCGGGCCGAGCAGCAGCACCGCGGCCTGCGGCGCGCGGGCGAGCACCCGGCGCACGAAGCCGGCGCTGTCCGGCCGGGTGAGGGCGGTGTCGGCCAGCACCACGTCGACCGGACGCTCGGCGAGCCGCAACATCACCTCGGGATCGGAGACCGCCGTCCGGACGACGCCGGACAGCCCGAGCCGCGCCGCCGCGGAGGTCAGATGCTGGGCCGCCAATGGTGTCCGAACGCATACGAGAACGCTACGCACTGTGGTCTCCTCTCCGACTCAGAGCAGACCACGTGGGGGTCGGCCCGGGAGGGGGTTCCGGGCAATCATCCGAACTTTTCCGACATCTGGGGCATATGCCGCTGACTGTCCGAGGTTTTCGATCACAGATGTGTGAGCCGGGGGCGGCTCGGGTACCGAGTCGTTCATCCGGAACCGGCATCCCGCGCGGACCGCCGCCCGGTAGCTGGCAACGAACATTCTCCGCGGTGCCGCGCGGGAGGAGGGGTGCTGATGTCGAACGTACGTAGGCTGCCTGGACCCATCGTCGACCTCTGGGACTGGCAGCGGCTCGGCGCCTGCCGTGGCCGCGACAGCGCCCAGTTCTTCCACCCGGACGGCGAGCGCGGCTCCTCCCGGCTGCGCCGGGAGACCGGCGCCAAGACCGTGTGCCGCGCCTGCCCGGTGCGTGCCGAGTGCGCCGCCCACGCCCTCGCGGTCCGCGAGCCCTACGGCGTCTGGGGCGGCTTCAGCGAGTCCGAGCGGCTGCGGCTGCTCGCCCTCGGCTGGGAGGACCTGGCCGACCGCCGGCAGACCCGGGTGGACATCGCCCGGCTGGAGGCGCGCCTCGGCCGGCCGCACAAGACCGCCGTCCCGGACCAGCGCAAGGTCGCCTGACCCACCGCACTCCTTCCGACGCCGCGCCCCGGTCCGGGGCGCGGCGTCGTGTCACATCCACGCCGTCGCCCCTCCGCCCGACGTCGCCGGCGCCGGTCCCGCCGCCCGCCCTGGCCTACTTCCTGCGCGACTGCCTTTCGAGCTGATATCAGAAACGACTCAGACCGAGTCGGACCGAACACGGCGGCCGAGCGGGGGCACCCGCGGCCTGACCGGACCGCTCGCTTCCGCCCTTGGCCGGAGCCCGCACCGGACGGCCGGCGACCGGGGGCCCATAACCCGTGGCGGAGGGCCGGTGACCACACGCCCGTGGCCGAAGGCCCAGAACCGAAGGGCCCATGACCCGTGACCCGTAGCCGAAGGCCCCTAGCCCGTAGCCGGGGCCGTGGCCCGTAGCCCGGGGCCGGGGCCCGTAGCCCGGGGCCGGGGCCGGGGCCGGGGCCGGGGCCGGGGCCGGGGCCGGG
>NZ_CADEAU010000803.1 GCF_902825405.1 Micromonospora maritima
GACCGCCGTCCACGTCGGCCCGCACCGGGTTTCGCTGACCGCTGGCCGCGCCGACCGCGAGGAGCCGGTCGACCGGGAAGTCGGTGCGCACGGTCCGTCCGGTCGGGTCGGTGGCGTCCAGCCGGGTGGCGCCGGCGACCGGCCCGGCCGCCAGGCGGACCGGCCCGGCCAGCGCCGCGAAACCGGGGTACGGGCTGCGCGCGGTCACCGCCAGGGTGTGCCCGTCGACCCAGCTCACCTCGACCGTGTCCAACCGGGCCAGCCAGTCCGCCCGGACGTCGGTGACGTCGGTCCAGGCCGCCGGGGCGCCCGGGTAGCCGGCATGCCAGCGGCCTCCGGCCACCACCGTCCCCGGTACGCCCCGGGCGGTGTCCTGGTCGATGACGGCCAGCAGGTCGTCCACCCCGCCGGCGGTGACCGCGCCCAGGCGCAACCGCGCCTCGATGTCCAGCCGGGCCCGCACGCCGTCGGTGACGTGCCGCTCGACCAGCCGGCGCACGCTCGCGTACACCCTTTCCTGCGTGGCCCGGTCCAGCCGGCGGAAGTCGTCGCCGACCAGGTTGGCCAGCTCCAGCCCGGCGTGCCGGCGCAGCACCGCGTCCCGGCGCGGGCCGGCGGGGATCAGGTCGGCGACGAACGCGAACAACCGCTCGACGCTGACCAGGCGCTGCTCCACCCGGCTGTGGTAGGTGATGTTGCGGGCGTCCAGCCGACGCACCGCGTGGTAGTAGTCGTAGTCGGCGAGCACCGAGATCCGCCGCGCGTGGTAGCAGGCGGCCAACGTGAACGGCTGGTCGCTGAGCACCGGCATGTCCTCCGGGAACCGCAGCCCGAGGCGGTCGACGAGGTCACGGCGGAACAGCTTGGTGTTCGCCAGCGACCACGGCAGCTCCGAGTCGAACAGGCTCACGTCGACCGCGTCACCGCCGGCGAACACGTCGGAGAAGACGTGCCGCCCGTTGACCCCGACCACCTTGCCGAGCACCACGTCGGAGCCGTACCTGTCGGCGGCGGCGACCAGCCGTTCCAGCGCCTCCGGTCCGAGCCGGTCGTCCGAGCCGAGGAAGAACACGTACCGGCCGGTGGCCAGGTCCAGGCCACGGTTGCAGGGGGCGGCCGGCCCGCCGGAGTTGGCCTGGTGGACCACCCGCACGACGCCGGGGTGCCGCGCGGCCAACCGGTCCAGCAGCCGCCCGCTGCCGTCGGTGGACCCGTCGTCCACCGCCACGATCTCCATCCGCTCCGTCCCGATGGTCTGCCGCAGCAGCGAGTCGAGACAGGCACGCAGGTAGCGCAGGGTGTTGTAGACGGGCACGACGACACTCACGTCGGGGCGGGTCGTCGGTGGGCGGTCGGTCGCCGACTCGGCTGCCACTGCTGCTCCTTCGCGGGTCGGCCGGGTGGTGCGGCGCGACCCAGCGTGGTGGAGCGACCCGTCCGGGTGACGACTCCGACATGACGGCGAGGTGACCGACAGGCAGCCGTTGGATACGCCGAAAGGGCCCGACCCCGGTGGTGGGGTCGGGCCCTTGTCGGTGGTGTGGGTCAGCTGGTGCTGTAGCCGCGGGTGGCGATCCAGTCGGCGAGGTTGTCGA
>NZ_CADEAU010000804.1 GCF_902825405.1 Micromonospora maritima
CGAGCCGACCACCCGCCGCTGGGCCACCCGCGCGGTGCCGCCGGAGGACGGCGACGGGACCTGCCGACTGCCCGAGGCGCTCCGCGCCGGCACCGCCGCCGTCGACCACCAGCGGTACACCGGGCCGGAGAGCGCCGACCGCTGCTACGGCGGCGCGCTGCTCCGGATGCCCGGCGGCACCGAGGTGGTGCTGGTCGGGTCCAGCGACCCGTTCCGCAACGACCGCATCGCCGAGTGGGGCAACGAGGACCTCGCCACCGGCCTGCTCGGCGGCGCCCGCCCGCTGGTCTGGCTGGACCTGCCCGGCCCGGCGCCCGCGCCGACCCGGTCGCGCGTGCCCGGGGAGCGGGAGACCGACGCGCCGCCGACCGGTAGCGGCCCCCAACGGACCGAACGCCCCGACCGGGCCGACCCGCCGCGTCGCGACAACCCGCTCTGGGCCGCCTTCCCGCAGTGGTTCTGGGCGATCCTGGTGCAGCTCGCCGTGGCCGGGCTGCTGGTGGTGCTCTGGCGGGCCCGCCGGCTCGGCCCGCCGGTGGCGGAGCCGCTGCCGGTGACCGTCCGGTCCGCCGAGACCGTACGCGGCCGGGCCCGGCTCTACCGCCGGGCGGGCGCGCGGGACACCGTCGCCGCGACGCTGCGCGGGGCCGCCCTGGACCGGATCCTGCCCCGACTCAACCTGCCGCCCGACACGCCTGACGACGAGGTGGCGACCCGGATCGCCACCGTCGTCGGCGCCGACCCCGCGCAGGTGGCCGACCTGCTGTACGGCCCCGATCCGGGCGACGACCGGGAGCTGCTGGCGCTGAGCCGCGACCTGGACACGCTCACCCGTACCCTGGCCCCGCATCCGAGCGAAGGAGAACCCCGGTGACCGGACCCGTCATCGCCGCCGCGTCGCCCACCGCCCCGTCCGAGGCGCGGGCCGCGCTGCACCGGCTGCGCGCCGAGGTGGCCAAGGCCGTCGTCGGCCAGGACGCCGTGGTCACCGGTCTGGTGATCGCGCTGCTCTGCCGGGGGCACGTGCTGCTGGAGGGCGTGCCGGGCGTGGCCAAGACGCTGCTGGTGCGCACCCTGGCCACCGCGCTCGACCTGGACTCCAAGCGGGTGCAGTTCACCCCCGACCTGATGCCCGGCGACGTCACCGGCTCGCTGATCTTCGACCCGCGTACCGCCGCGTTCACGTTCCGGGAGGGGCCGGTCTTCACCAACCTGCTCCTCGCCGACGAGATCAACCGCACCCCGCCGAAGACCCAGTCGGCGCTGCTGGAGGTGATGGAGGAGCGGCAGGTCACGGTCGAGGGCGGGCGCCGCCCGCTGCCCGAGCCGTTCATCGTGGCGGCGACCCAGAACCCGGTCGAGTACGAGGGCACCTATCCGCTGCCCGAGGCGCAGCTCGACCGTTTCCTGCTCAAGCTGACCGTGCCGCTTCCCGAGCGCGACGAGGAACTGGGCGTGCTGCGCGCGCACCACGCCGGCTTCGACCCCCGCGACCTGCGTGCCGCCGGCGTACGTCCGGTGGCCGGCGCGGCCGACCTGGCCGCCGCGCGGGCGGAGGCGCACGCGGTGCACGTGGCCGAGCCGGTGCTCG
>NZ_CADEAU010000805.1 GCF_902825405.1 Micromonospora maritima
CGCCGGCGTCGGCCGCCGGGGGGAGCCACGCCCGGCCGTAGAGCCCGGCCCAGACCAGCGCCGGCAGCAGGGCCGCGAGCAGCGCCCGGCGGGAACGGCGCAGCAGGGCCGCGAGCGCGAGCAGGGGTACGCCGAGGCCGAGCAGTGGGGTGGCGCTGTCGACCAGGCTGCCCAGGCCGTCGACGTTGGGCACGGCGCGATGCCCCACCAGGAGCAGCGCGAGCAGCACCGCGCAGGCCACGAGGACGAGTCCCCGTCGGCCCCGGCTGCCCGCGGGCCCTCCGGCGGCCCGCTCGTCGATCATCTGCTCCGTCACCGTCCGGATCGTATCGAGCGTCCACGCGGGTGGTGCGGTCGATCGCGGTACTCGTCGACGCCGCCTCGCCTCGGTGGACCGGGCCTGCCGGAGGGCCGGACGAACCGCGCGACCTCGGCCGAACGGTGGAGGCCCGCGACCGGCACCGATCACCGTCGCAGCCGCCCGATTCCTACCCCTTAAACGGACATGAGCGATCTTCCGGAGATTGGAGGTCTGAACCTTTCATGATTGTCCGGCGGTAATGCCGGGGCGGATACCGGCAAATTGTGGCGCATGCCACCAACCGACCCGATGGCAAGCGACCCGAAGCTTTCTAGCCTCGGCGGGTGCATCCCGACAACCCCGATCATCAGGACCTGTCCGCTCCGCGCCCGGTTCGCCGAACGATCGACCCGGCATCAGCCGAACGGAGGGTGGGGCGGCATCGTGCCCCCGAACCGCCCCGACGCGGCCCGACCCGGTCGGTGTCCGGCCGGATCGCGGTGGCCACCGGGGTGACCTGCTGCCTCGGGCTGATCGGGGTCGCCGGCGTCGGTGAGGCCGCACATCCCCACCTGGAGGTGCGCGAGGCGCTCGCCGACCGGGCCGCCACCGAACAGCGGGCCTCCCGCGACTTCACCCGCGCCGTACCACCGCTCGCCGCGCCCGTGCCGCCGGCGCCGTCGGCCACACCCGGCCCGGCGCCGACCCGGAAGAAGGCGCCGAAGAGGGTGGTCCGCCCCAAGCACCCCCGCCCGGTGGCCGGGCTGGACCAGCGGCAGATGGACAACGCCAGGACGATCGTCGACGTCGGGCGGGACATGAAGCTGCCCCGCCGCGCGCTCGTGGTGGCGGTTGCCACCGCGATGCAGGAGAGCGACCTCTACAACCTGGCCAGCGACGTGCTGCCGGAGTCCTTCGACTACCCGCACCAGGGCAGCGGCTCCGACCATGACTCGGTCGGCCTGTTCCAGCAGCGTCCCAGCAGCGGCTGGGGCACCGTCGCCGAGATCATGCGTCCGGCGTACGCCGCCCGGGCCTTCTTCACCGCCCTGGCCGAGGTGCCCGGCTGGGAGGAGATGAGCGTGACCGCCGCGGCCCAGGCGGTGCAGGTCTCCGCCTTCCCCGACGCGTACGCCAAGCACGAGGACCGGGCCGCCACGGTGGTGGCGGCCCTGGTCTGACCGGCTGCGCCCACGGTCAGGCGCGGGCGGTGCCCGGCACGCCGGCGGCGGCGGTCGGGGTGTCGGCGGGGACGCGGACGGCGGCGAGGATCTCCTCGATCCGGGCC
>NZ_CADEAU010000806.1 GCF_902825405.1 Micromonospora maritima
CCCCGCCCCCGCCGGCGGCCAATCGGACCAGGGCGACCCGGTGGCCCAGCCCCCGGGCGACGTCGTCGCCGAGGGCGAGCGCGTCCAGCCCTCGGGCGGCCAGCGCGGCGAGCAGCACCCCGGCCAGCACGAACGGCAGCACCTGCCCGGCCACCCCCACGTCCCGCCCGGTGAGCCCGCCGACCACCCAGAAGCGGTACTCCTCGAAGGTGCGGGCGTCGATGCTGAGCAGCGCGTACACGACCGCGCCGAGACCGGCGTCGAGCGCGGCGCCGACGAGCGCGAGGGTGACCGGGCTGGCGCCCTCGCGGGTGCGGTTGGCGACGGCGAACACGAGCAGCCCGGCGAGCAGCGCGCCGGCGATGCCGAACCAGACGTACCCGGCGAGCGTGCTCACGCCGAACACGGCGATGGCCAGCACCACGCCGAAGGAGGCTCCGGCGCTGACGCCGAGGATGCGCGGCTCGGCGAGCGGGTTGCGGGTGACCGCCTGGAACAGCACGCCGGCCAGCGCCAGGGCCAGGCCGACGACCAGGCCCAGGGCGGTACGCGGCAGCCGCAGCTCGCGGACCACGGTGGTCGCGTCGCCGTCGTCCGGGGCCACCAGCGCGTGCCACACCTGGTCCACCGGGAGGTGGCGGCTGCCCAGCGCCAGGCTGGCCAGCAGGGCGACGAGGAGCAGGAGCGCCGCCGCCAGGGTGACCGCGACGCGGCGGGGGGTGCCGCGGCGGGCGGGGGCGTCGGCCCGCGCGGGCCGGACGGCGACGGTGGTCACGGGGGTGTTCGCCTCTCGGTATTAGGTACGCCTTACCTTAACTGACCTGGTAAGGCACGCCTAACCGGGAAGTGTCGATGGGCTTGCGCCTCCACCGGGGGGAGGCGCGAGGCTGGGCGGCATGGACGATGGCGAGCGCTACTCGATCGGCGACCTGGCCCGGCGGACCGGGGTGCCGGTGAAGACCATCAGGTTCTGGTCCGACCGGGGCGTCGTGCCGCCCACCGACCGGGGGCCGACCGGCCACCGCCGCTACGGCCCGGAGGCGGTGACCCGGCTTGACCTGGTCCGGACGCTGCGTGAGCTGGGCGTGGACCTGCCCACCGTGCGCCGGGTGGTGGCCCGGGAGATCACCCTGCCCGAGGTCGCCTCGGCGCACGCGGACGCGTTGACCGCCCAGATCCGCCTGCTGCGGTCGCGTCGCGCGGTGCTGACCGTGATCGCCCGGCGGGGTGCCGCACCGGACCGGGCCGACCTGCTGCACCGGCTGGCCGGCCTGGCCGCGCGCGAGCGCCGGCGGCTGGTCGACGACCTGCTCGACGCCGCGTTCGGTGGCCTGACCGATCCGGGGTTCGCGGGAATCCGGCGGTCGCTCACCCCGGAGCTGCCCGAGGACCCGGACGACGGCCAGATCGAGGCGTGGGTGGAGCTGGCCGAGCTGACGCTGGACCCCTCCTTCCGGGCCGGGCTGCGGCGGCTGGCCGAGCAGCACGCGGCCGACCGGTCCGGCGCCGAGGGCGTACGCCGGGACGTGGTCGCGGTGGTCCGGGAGGAGACGGCCCCGGCCCTGGCCGCCGGGGTCGACCCGGCCT
>NZ_CADEAU010000807.1 GCF_902825405.1 Micromonospora maritima
CGGGCGACCGGGGGCGGGAACACGGCCGACGCCGGCACGCGGTGACGTGACCGGCGCCGCCCGGCGGGCCCGGGCGGCGGCCGGGGGGCACCTGGCAGGATGGAAGCGTGACTTCACCAGGCGAGTCGATGACGCTCTTCGAGGCGATCGGCGGTGAGCCCGCCTTCCGCAAGCTGGTGGACGTGTTCTACGCCGGCGTCGCCGACGACCCGCTGCTGCGGCCGATGTATCCGGAGGAGGACCTGGGCCCGGCGGCGGACCGGCTGACCCTCTTCCTGATCCAGTACTGGGGTGGCCCGCACACCTACTCCGAGCAGCGGGGCCACCCGCGACTGCGGATGCGGCACGCGCCGTTCCGGATCGGCGCCGAGGAGCGGGACGCCTGGTTGCGCCACATGCGCCGGGCGGTGGACGAGCTGGACCTGCCACCGCAGCTCGCCGCCGCGCTCTGGGACTACCTGGAGCGGGCCGCCTACTTCATGGTGAACGTGATGGAGGACCCGGCCGCCGGCTGACCGGCGGCCCGGTGGCGGTCAGAGCAGGGCGCCCTCGTCGTGCAGCCAGTCGACGAACGTGGTGGCCACCGCGGCGCCGCAGTCGAGCATCTCGACGAGCAACGCGTCGTGGGTGCCGGCGCCGAGCGGCACCTGCAACTCGGCGTAGATCGGCAGCTGCCCCCGCTCGGTCGGGTCGCCGATGTAGGCCTTGCAGAACCGACGGGTGTGGTTCCACTCGTTGACCACCCGGTAGGCCCGGTCGGCCCAGTCCGGCGGCACGGTCGCGTGTGGACGGGCCCGCATCACCAGGATCTCGTCCTCCGGGCCTTCCAGCGCGACAAGCACGGCGTGCCGCTCCCACATGGCGAGCAGGTTGCCGTCGCCGTCGGCCAGGTAGCGCACGTCGAGCAGGTCGAGTGCGTCGCAGACCCGGCGGAGGGTGACCGGGGCGACCGTGGCCGGCATGTCGGCGATGACCTGCCGCTCGGGCGCCGTCGTGTCGTCTCCCGGCTGGCGCGGGCTCGGTGGTCCGACCCGGACGGTGTCGTCCACTGTGGTCCCGCTTCGAGTCTCCGGATCGCCGCCACCGGCGGGACCGGGGCGCCATGACCACCACGGCATCGCTCGCGCACCTCACTCCCCAGCGGATCCAGCCGCCTACGGTGCGTTGGATCCGAGGATGGACGGTACCCGGACAGCCGGCAGGAGGCATCCCCCCAACGGCCGCCCCAACCCGGAAGAATGATGCGGGGTCAACCTTTCGGATGAGCCCGAGTGGGCGTGAGTGCAAGGTCCGCGACGGTACGCAACCACGCCGCCCCGTACGGACCGACGAGTCCGACCCAACGGCCGGCCACCCGCACCTGAACGTCACCCGGGCCGAGGAAGCCCATCCGGACCACGCCCTGCACCAGCCGCTGGGACACCTCCACCGGAGCCTGCGGCGCCTCGTCCGGGGTGACCACCACCGCGACGTGGTCCAGCAGCGCGTCCCGCAGCACGCGCTGACCCACCGCCCGACCCGCCACCCCGTGCGCCGCCGCCTCGCGCAGGGTCCCGGCCGCCGCGTCGGCGATCCGGCGCACCTCCC
>NZ_CADEAU010000808.1 GCF_902825405.1 Micromonospora maritima
TCCGACGCCGCCGCGTTGGTCGCGGCGCGGGGCCGCCTGATGCAGGCGTTGCCGGCCGGCGGCGGAATGCTCGCGGTTGCCGCGTCGGAGTGCGACGTGGCCGACTCGATCGCCGGCCGGACTGACATCGGGATCGCGGCGGTCAACGGCCCCACGTCGATCGTGGTGTCCGGGCCGGTCGACGCGCTCGACGAGATCGAAGACTCCTGGCGGGACCGGGGCGTCCGGGTCCGCCGCCTGACCGTGTCGCACGCGTTCCACAGTCCGTTGATGGAGCCGATGCTCGCCGAGTTCCGGACCGTGCTGGACGGGTTGACGTTCGCCGCGCCGCTGCTGCCGGTGGTGTCCAACGTGACAGGTGCGATCGCCGATCCGGCGGAGTTGACCGACCCCGACTACTGGGTGCGGCACGTGCGCCAGGCGGTCCGCTTCGCCGACGGCGTCACCGCGTTGCGCGACGACGGGGTGGACACGTTCCTGGAGATCGGCCCGCGTGGCGTGCTCACCGCGCTCGTCCGGGACACCGCCGACACCGCGACGGCCGTCGCCACCCAGCGCGCGGACCGCCCCGAGCCGCGCGCGCTGCTCACCGGCCTGGCGGAACTCGTCGCCGCCGGCGGCCACGTCGACTGGACCCCGGTCCTCGGCGGCGCCGCGACCGGCCCGGTCGACCTGCCCACCTACGCGTTCGGCGGCGAGCGGTACTGGCTGCGCCCGGCCGGCCCCAGCGCCGACGTCACCCGCGCCGGCCTCGGCGCGGCCGGTCACCCCCTGCTGGCCGCCGCCGTCCGGCTGGCCGGCGAGGACGCCGCCGTGCTCACCGGCCGCCTCTCCCTTGCCGCCCACCCGTGGCTCGCCGACCACGTGGTCGGCGGCGCGGTCCTGGTCCCCGGCACCGCGCTCGTCGAACTCGCGCTGCGCGCCGGCGAGGAGTTCGGCCCCTGTCGGATCGGCGAGCTGACCGTCGTCACGCCGCTGGTGCTCCCCGAACGCGGCGCCGTGCCGGTGCAGGTCCGCGTCGGCCCGCGCGACGACACCGGGCGCCGCGCTGTCACCGTCCACTCCCAGCCCGACGACGACCCCGACGGTGAGTGGACCCGCCACGCCGAGGGGCTGCTCACCGCCGCCACCCCCGCCGGCGACACCGGCCTCGGCGCCTGGCCCCCGCCGCACGCCACCGAGACCGACCTCACCGGCTGGTACGACGCCCTCGCCGGCCACGGCATGACCTACGGGCCGGCGTTCCAGGGCCTGCGGCGCGCCTGGACGACCGGCGACGGCACCGTATACGCCGAGGTGACACTGCCCGCGACCGGCCCCGACCGGACCGCCGGGTTCGGCGTGCACCCCGCCCTGCTCGACGCCGCGCTGCACCCCGCCGCGCTGCTGCCCGGCGACGGCACCACCGGCCCGAAGGCCCCGTTCGCGTTCACCGGCGTCCAGGTGCACGCCGTCGACGCGGACACGCTGCGGGTCCGGCTCACCCGCGCCGGCACGGCCGTGCGGCTGCTCGCCGTCGACCCCACCGACCGGCCCGTCGTCACCGTCGACGCGCTGGTGCTGCGCGAGCTGAGCGGCGCCGAGCC
>NZ_CADEAU010000809.1 GCF_902825405.1 Micromonospora maritima
ACCTGGCCTCCGTCACGCCGACCGGCGCGGAGCCGGAACCCGCGCGGCAGGCCCCACCGGGCGCCGGCGTCACGGTGGCCGCCGGCCCGGCGGAGGCGCTCGTCGCCGTCGTCGGCATGGCCTGCCGGTTCCCGGGGGCGCGCACGGTCGACGAGTTCTGGGCCAACGTCCGCGACGGGGTGGAGTCGGTCCGCGAGTTCACCGTCGAGGAGATGCTCGCCGACGGCGCGGACCCGGCCCGGATCGACGACCCGGCGTACGTGCGCGCCGGCACCCACCTGCCCGGCATCGACGAGTTCGACGCGGCGTTCTTCGGTTTCACGCCCCGGGAGGCGGAGACGCTCGACCCGCAGCACCGGCTGCTGCTGGAGTGCGCCTGGCACGCCCTGGAGCACGCCGGGCACGACCCGTCGCGGCACCCCGGTCGGGTCGGCCTCTTCGCCGGCTCGGGCCGCAGCTCCTACCTGCTCGACCACCTCAACGGCCGGCCGGAGCTGACCGGCGCGCTCAGCGAACACCAGCTCTCCCTCGGCAACGACAAGGACTTCCTGCTCAGCCGCGTCGCCTACCAGCTCGACCTGACCGGTCCGGCGGTCACCGTGGCCACCGCCTGCTCCACCTCGCTGGTGGCCGTGCACCTGGGCCGGCAGAGCCTGCTGGCCGGTGAGTCGGACGTGGTCCTGGCCGGCGGCGTCAGCGTCTTCCCGGCCCAGCGGCGCGGCTACCTGCACCACGACGGCGGCATCTACTCCCCCGACGGGCACTGCCGGCCGTTCAGCGCCGACGCGCGCGGCAGCATCGAGTCCAGTGGCGTGGGCGTGGTGGTGCTCAAGCGGCTGGCCGACGCGGTCGCCGCCGGCGACACGGTCTACGCGGTGATCCGCGGCTCGGCGATCAACAACGACGGGGCCCGCCGCACCGGCTACACCGCGCCGGGCGTCGCCGGGCAGGTCGAGGTGATCAGCAGCGCCCTGGCCGCCGCCCGGGTGGACCCGCGCTCGGTGGGCTACGTGGAGGCGCACGGCACCGGCACCACGCTCGGCGACCCGATCGAGGTGGCCGCGCTGACCGAGGCGTTCCGGCGCGGCACCGACGAGCGCGGCTTCTGCGCGCTGGGCTCGGTCAAGGCGAACATCGGCCACACCGACGCGGCGGCCGGGGTGGCCGGTCTGATCAAGACGGTGATGGCGCTGTGGACGCGGACGCTGCCGCCGACGATCAACGTGGACCGTCCCCACCCGGGGATCGACTTCGCGTCCGGCCCGTTCCGGCTCGACGGCACGGCCCGGCCGTGGCCCGGCGACGGTCCGCGCCGGGCCGGGGTCAGCTCCTTCGGCATGGGCGGCACCAACGCGCACGTGGTGCTGGAGGAGCCGCCCGCACCGCCTGTCGCGCCGCCGGTCCCGCCCGCGCCGGGACCCCGCCTGCTGACGGTGTCGGCCCGTACCCCGGCCGCGCTGGAGAGCGCCACCCGGCAGCTGCGCGACCACCTCGACGCCCACCCCGCGGTGGCGCTCGCCGACGTCGCGGCGGCGCTGGGCCGCCGGGCGGCGATGCCAGATCGGAAGAGCGTCG
>NZ_CADEAU010000810.1 GCF_902825405.1 Micromonospora maritima
AGGGCCGGGCCTCGGTGAGCAGGTCGACCGCGCCGGCCGCCCAGTCGACCCGGCTGGTGCGTCGCTCGGCGTGCAGCGTGCGGGGCAACCGGCCGTGCCGCATGGCGAGCACGACCTTCAGCACGCCGGCCACGCCGGCGGCGGCCTGGGTGTGGCCGAGGTTGGACTTCACCGAGCCGAGCAGCAGCGGCGGGACGTCGTCCGGCCGCCGGCCGTAGGTGGCCAGCAGCGCCTCGGCCTCGATCGGGTCGCCGAGCGGGGTGCCGGTGCCGTGCGCCTCGACCGCGTCCACGTCGGCGGGGTCGAGGCCGGCGGCGGCGAGCGCGGCCCGGATCACCCGTTCCTGCGACGGCCCGTTGGGGGCGGTGAGGCCGTTGGACGCGCCGTCGGAGTTCACCGCCGAGCCGCGCACCAGGGCCAGCACCGGGTGGCCGCGCCGGCGGGCGTCGGAGAGCCGCTCCACCACCAGCACGCCGACGCCCTCGGACATGCCGAACCCGTCGGCCTCCTCGGCGAACGCCTTGCACCGGCCGTCCGGGGCGAGGCCGCGCTGGCGGCTGAACCCGGTCAGCCCGGCCGGGCCGGACAGCACCGACACGCCGCCCGCGAGGGCCAGGTCGCAGTCGCCCTGGCGCAGCGCCTGAGCGGCCAGGTGCACCGCCACCAGGGACGCGGAGCAGGCGGTGTCCACGGTGACCGCCGGCCCTTCCAGGCCGAGCGCGTACGCGACCCGTCCGGACAGGACGCTCGCGGCGGTGCCGGTGAGCAGGTGCCCCTCGTCGGCGGTGGTCTCCCCGTCGTCGGAGGTGGCGCCGGGGGCGATCCGGTCGGTGTAGTCCTGCCCGTGGGTGCCGGCGAACACTCCGGTACGGCTGCCGCGCAGCGTGTCCGGGTCGATGCCGGCCCGTTCCAGCGCCTCCCACGACGTCTCCAGCAGCAGCCGGTGCTGCGGGTCCATGGCCAGGGCCTCGCGGGGGCTGATGCCGAAGAACGCGGCGTCGAAGTCGGCCAGGCCGGTGAGGAAGCCGCCGGCGCGGGTGTAGGTGCGGCCGGGGGTGCCGGGCTCCGGGTCGTACAGGTCGGCCAGCGGCCAGCCCCGGTCGGTGGGCAGCTCGCCGATCACCTCGCCGCCGGCGTCGAGCAGCCGCCACAGCTCCTCCGGGGAGCCGATGCCGCCGGGGAACCGGCAGGCCATGGCGACCACGGCGACCGGCTCGTCGAGCGCCACGGTGGTGGCGTCGGCGACCTCGGTGGCGCGGGTGCCGAGCAGCCGGGCGTGCAGGTGCGCGGCCAGCAGCTCCGGGGTGGGGTGGTTGAACACCGCGTGCGGGGCGAGCCGGACGCCGGTGGCGGCGGAGAGCCGGTTGCTCAGCTCCACCGCCATCAGCGAGTCGAAGCCGAGGTCCTTGAACGGCCGGCGCGGCTCGACCAGCTCCGGTCCGGCGTGGCCGAGGACCGTGGCACAGCGGGCGCGGACCACGTCCAGCAGCAGCGCGGCCCGCTCCGGCTCCCCCAGTCCGGCCAGGCGGTCGGCGAGCCCGGACCCGGTCGCGCCCGGCTCGGCGACG
>NZ_CADEAU010000811.1 GCF_902825405.1 Micromonospora maritima
CCCGCCAGCCAGTCGGCGCCCCGGCGGGCCGCGTCGCGCGCGCCGTCGACCCCGTCGTCGGCGGCGGCCAGGAGCGCCTGCACCGCCATCGCGGTCGAGTCGACGTCGAGTGTGGCGTCGGGCTGCGCGTCGCAGGACGGCGACGGCCCGTCGGCGGTGTCCGGGTAGAGCCGGAAGCCGCCGGCCGCGCACTGCTGGCGGACGAGGAAGTCCACCGCGTCCCGCGGCACGTCGCCGCTGCGGGCCAGCCCCAGCACCGCGAAAGACTGGTCGAACGTGTTGCCGACGTCCGGACCGCTGTCGGCGGTGGTACGGCTGGTCACCCGCCCCCGCTGGGTGCCCGCGTCCGCGCCGGCGAGCAGCGACAGCGTCTCCGCGCGCAGGTCGTACCCGCCGAAGTCGGTGGGGTCGGCGCCGGCGGCGGAGGCGGCGTAGAGCAGCTTGGCGGTGGCCCCGCCGTCGGTGAAGCCCTCGATGCCCCAGTCGTCGTAGCTGTTGTAGGCGCGTACGTGCGCGGCGACCTGTGCGGTGGCCGCCCGGCGGGTGGAGTCGTCCACCCCGGTCGCGGAGAGTGCGACCAGGCCGTCGATGGTGAGTCCCCAGTCGGGGCCGCCGAACGGGCCGGGCAGCGACCCGTCGGTGAACTGGCCGGCCAGCCAGGACGCGGCGGCGCGCGCGTCGTCGGCCGGGGCCGCCCCCACGGTCGGGGGCAGGGCGGCGACCGCGACCAGGGTGGTGGTCGCGACCGCGCCGAGGGTGGTGGCGAGACGCCGGGACACGGGCATGCGGGTGCCTTTCACGCAAGCGGTGGACGGGGGCCGGCACCCGGCACGGGGCCGGGTGCCGGACGGCTCAGGGTGCGGCGATGCTCGGCGGGGCGCCCGCGCCGAACGACCAGCCCTCGACCGTGCCCGGGGCCGGGTTGTAGGAGCTGGCGCCGGAGGAGCTGTAGGACCAGGCGCCCCCGCTGGTGGCGTGCCAGTAGGACCAGTACGCGGTGACCGGCGGGGTGTTCACGCACGGTTCGGTGGCGGCCGTGGGCTTGCCGTTGATCCGGCAGACGAACGCCAGCCCCCACCGCTGCGTGCCGGTGACGGTGAAGCCGGCGCCCTGGAGCGCGGCGATCCCGGTGGCCGGGTCCCCGGGGGCGCAGGCGACCTGCACCCCGCCGCCGAGCGCGGCGTAGTCGACCACGACGGTGACGCCCGAGGTACCGGTGCACGCTGCGGCCCGCGCCGGCGCCGCCGGCACGGTGGTCAGGGCGACGGCGGCGAGCACGGCGGCGAGCAGGCCGGCGATCCGGGTACGGACGGGGAAGTGGGGACGGGACACGGGTTCCTCCTCGACGACGGGGTTCACGGGCAGGCGAGGGCCGGCGCACCGGGCACGGCGCCGGCGGCGGACAGGTCGGCGTATCCGACACCGGTGAGGCCGAGCACGGCCTGGCCGGTGGCGCGGGCGGCGGTGTCCGGGTCGAACGCCCCGCCGTCGAGGTCGACCGCGCCCCGCTGGTCCGGCGTCGCGGCGCAGCCGACCTGGAGTCCGGCCAGGAACGCGCGGGCGCGGG
>NZ_CADEAU010000812.1 GCF_902825405.1 Micromonospora maritima
CGGGCCGTGCCGGGGCCGTGCCGTGCCGGGCCGTGCCGGGCCGTGCTGTGCCGGGCCGTGCTGTGCCGGGCCGTGCTGTGCCGCCCGGGCGCTGGCGATATCACAGACGACTCAGCTCTAAAGGCGTTGGTTGTCCACACATTCTGCAGCCCACCCGCTGATGTCCACAGGGTTATCCACAGGTGGGAGGTCTTCCTGGAAGGATGTGGGCGCGCTGGTGCACCCTCATGGCGTGGGTGAGACGACGCCACCGAACGACGACGGCACTGATCTGGGTGATCTGCTCCGCAGGCTGCGGCGGCGAGCCGACCTCAGCCAGCGGGAGCTGGCCGCTCGGGCGGGGGTGCCCCAGCCGACAGTCGCCCGCATCGAGTCGGGGCGGGCCGCTGATCCCCGCTACCGGACGGTCGAGCGGCTGGTCCGCGCCGCCGGCGGCCGGATGCGCGCCGAGGTCGAGCCGTCGGCGGGGGATGCCGCGGCGGAGCATCCGACCACGCCGGTGCCCCACGACGACATGCGGGACCAGGCGGGTCGCCGCTATCCCGCCCACCTCGACGTCTGGGAGGTGCACGAGCCGCGTGACTGGCCGGGCGCCTGGTGGGCCGAGTGGTACTCGCTGCCGCCTCGGCTGTACCCGTCGCCCCTGCCGCCGGCGACCTACCGGCTGAACCGGGACTACCGCGACGAGCGGCGGGAGCGCGAGGAGGCACGGCGATCGGTGACGGTACGGCGGGTCACGGGCCCGACGGTGCCCGCGACGGCATGGCGGTTCGTCGCCGAGCTGCCCGGCGGTGAGCTGATCGGTGAGCTGCGGGCGCACGAGGAGAGCCCGTACCTGCGGTGGGGTGACTGCGAGCGCCCGGAGGAGCGGGAGGCCGTACTGGACGGCGTGCTGGTCCTGGCCCGGTACCGACGGTTGGGCATGGGTCGGCGTCTGGTGGAGACGCTGTTGGAGGCGCTCGGCCCGGTCCGCGTTCGTGCGCTCACCGAACAACCGGGAATCAGCTTCCTGCACGCCTGCGGCTTCGGCGTCGAGGCGGGCCGGCCGGCCGCGATGAGGTTCGAGGGGGCGGTCAGCGGAGGGCTGCCGCGGCGGTGGTGAGCGCGGCGAACGCCTCGCGCATGCGCCACGAGCCGCGGTCCCGCGGACCGATCGGGTTCGAGATCGTGCGCAGCTCGGCGAAGGGGACGCCGGCCTGGGTCGCGGCGACGCCCACGCCGTACCCCTCCATGGCCTCGGCCACGGCGTCGGGGTGCCGGTCGGCGAGGGCCGCGGTGCTCGCGGTGGTGCCGGTCACCGTGCTGACCGTGAGCACCGTGCCGACGGTGGCCGCCGGCAGAGCGGCGCGAAGCGCGCCCAGCAGGCCCGGGTCGGCGGACACGACGCGGCCGCCGCCCAGCAGCTCGGCGGGCATGCCCAGGTCCTCGACCGGGATGAAACCGGCAGGCGACTCGGCGCCCAGGTCGGCGGCGACGCTGCGGTCGGCGAGCACGGTGCCGCCGACGGCGGCCCGCCCGACGAAACCGCCGGCGATGCCGGCGCTGACCACCCCCCGGTACGGCCGAC
>NZ_CADEAU010000813.1 GCF_902825405.1 Micromonospora maritima
ACTGGTCCTGCCGGCCGAACACCATCGTGGTGCCGTTGCCGGAGGTCAGCTCCACCTGGTCGGCGCCGGCGTAGGTGTAGCTGCCGGTCCCGGCGGTGGGCCGCTGGACGTGGTCGCCGCCCTGCTCGCCATCCGCGACGGCCTGATCCCGCCGACCTGGCACACCGGCGACGTGCCCGCCGACTACGGCATCGACCTGGTGCGGGACGCGCCGCGGGAGGCGCCGGTGCGGACCGCCCTGGTGCTCGCCCGCGGCCGCTGGGGCTTCAACGCCGCGGTGCTGGTACGCGCCGCCGCCGAGTCGGTCCCGGCGGCCTGACCTCCGCATTCCCGACCCGGTGCCGCCCGGTGCCGGATCGCCTACCGAGGAGAGACGACATGTCCCTGATGACCCTGGACGACCTGCGCGAGATCCTCGTCGAGTGCGCCGGCGAGGACGACTCGAACGACGTCAGCGGCGACATCGCCGACGTCCCGTTCGAGGACCTCGGCTACGACTCGCTGGCCCTGATGGAGACCGCGGCCCGGATCGAGCAGCGCTTCGGGGTGCGCCTGCCGGACGAGCAGGTGATGGAGCTGGCGACCCCGAAGGCCGTCCTCGACGCGGTGAACACGGCCGCCGCCACGGCCTGACCCGAAGGGAGGTCACCGTCATGAGTGGATCGAACCGGAGCCGGCGCACCGCGCACACCGCGGTGGTGCCGGGCTCGCCCGACCAGGTCTTCGAGCTGGTCGCCGAGGTGCGCCGGTGGCCGGTGGTGTTCGGGCCGACCGTGCACGTCGAGCACTTCGGCCGGGAGGGGGACCGGGAGCGGTTCCGGATCTGGGCGCTGGTCAACGACCGGGTGAGCACCTGGACGTCGAGCCGCGTGCTCGACCCGGTCGACCTCCGGATCCGGTTCGCCCAGGACCGCAGCCAGGCGCCGGTGGCCTCGATGCGCGGCGAGTGGCTGTTCCGCCCGGCGTCCGGCGGCGGCACCGAGGTCCGGCTCAGCCACGAGTTCACCGTCGTCGACGACGATGCCGACGCGCTGGACTGGGTCACCACGGCGGTGGACCGCAACAGCCCGGCCGAGCTGGCGGCGCTGGCCCGCGTCGCCGGCCTGGGCCGGCCGGTGGGCGACCTCGTGGTCGAGTTCGCGGACACGGTCACCCTGTCCGGGTCCCCGGCGGACGCCTTCGAGTTCGTCGACCGGGCGGACCGGTGGGCGGAACGGTTGCCGCACGTGCGGCGGGTACGCCTCACCGAGGACGAGCCGGGGTCGCAGACGCTGGAGATGGAGACGGTGACCGGGGACGGCTCCACCCACCGCACCCGCTCGGTGCGGGTCTGCCGCGCCACCGACCTGATCGCCTACAAGCAGTTGGAGGTGCCGAAGCTGCTGCTGGGACACAGTGGCACCTGGACCTTCGCCGACCGGGACGGCGCGACCGAGGCCACCGCCCGGCACCTGGTGCTCGTCGACCCGGAGGCGGCCGCCGCGCAGTTCGGCGGCGCGGACCCGCTGGCCGCCGCCCGGGCGTACGTGCGCGACGCGCTCGGCGCCAACAGCCGGACCACGTTG
>NZ_CADEAU010000814.1 GCF_902825405.1 Micromonospora maritima
GCACCCCACCGGCCAGGGCCAGCAGCCGCAGCGTCCGGTGGGCGGTGAAGTTGCCGAAGAACTGGGGGCTCTCCACGATCGCGCCGACCCAGCCGTCCAGGCCCCGGTTGCGGGGTGGGTCTGGCCCCACCCCGGACCGGCCCACCACGCCCCGTGCGCGCGGACGGGCGCCGGCGGTGGACTCGACGGATGACCCGTGACCGCATCGCCGCCGCCTGCTGGCTGCTCGCCACCACCGTGTTCCTGACCGCCAACGTCGTGGTCGGGCTGGCCTGGTGGCACCCCCGGTTCAGCTGGGCCGAGCACAACGTCAGCGACCTGGGCAACGTGGGCTGCGGGGTGTGGGACACCACCCGTCCCCGCCTGGTCTGCTCGCCGTGGCACCCGGCGATGAACGCCGCCCTCGTCGCCGTCGGGGTGCTGCTCGCGCTCGGCATCCTGCTCGCCCGGACCGCCCTCGGGTCGGGCCGGGCGGCCGGCGCGACGCGGTGGCTGACGCTGGCCGCCGCCGTCGGGTACGTGCTGGCCGGCGCCCGCCCGGCGGATGTGGACGAGAACGGGCACCTGCTGGCCGCGCTGCTGATCTTCCTGTGCGGCAACGCCGGCATGCTCGTCGCGGCGACGGCGACGCGCGCGCCGCTGCTGCGCGAGCTGTGGACCGTCAGCCTCCTGCTCGGCGTGGCCGGCACGGTCGGTGTCGCGCTGTTCTGGGCCCGGGTGGACGTCGGCATCGGGGTGGGGGGCATGGAGCGGGTCGCCGTCCTCCCGCTGTTCGGCTGGGTGACGCTGGCGGGCCTGCGGCTGCTCCGGGCCGGGCGGCGCCGGCCCCTATCCTGACCGGATGGAGCTGGCGTTCAGCGGAGAGGTCTGGTTCTGGCGCGGTCCGGCGCCGTACCACTTCGTCACCGTGCCCGACGAGCAGAGTGCGGCCATCGAGGCCGCCTCGGCGTCGGTCACCTACGGCTGGGGGATGATTCCGGTGGCCGTCCGGATCGGGGACACCGACTGGCGGACCTCGCTGTGGCCGAAGGACGGGCGGTACGTGGTGCCGCTGCGGGTCGCGGCGCGCCGGGCCGAGGGCATCGAGGTGGGCGACCGGGTGGACGTGCGCTTGACGGTGGACGTGTGACCGGCCCGGCGCTGGCGGAGGCGGCCCGGCTGCTCGCCGCCGCGACCCGGCCGGTGGTCTTCACCGGGGCCGGCATGTCCGCGGAGAGCGGCGTGCCGACGTTCCGGGACGCCCGGACCGGTCTCTGGGAGCGGTACGACCCGCGGGAGCTGGCCACGCCGGCGGCGTTCCGGGCCGACCCGGCCCTGGTCTGGGGCTGGTACGAGGGCCGCCGGCACGGCGTGCGCCGGGCCGTGCCGAACCCCGGACACCGGGCGGTGGCCGCGATCCAGGCGCGGCTGCCGGAGACCGTGGTGATCACGCAGAACGTCGACGACCTGCACGAGCGGGCAGGCGCCACCGCCCCGGTCCGCCTGCACGGCAGCCTGTTCGCGCCCCGCTGCTCGGCCTGCGACCACCCCGCCACGCCGCCCGACGACGGCCCC
>NZ_CADEAU010000815.1 GCF_902825405.1 Micromonospora maritima
CCGGCCGCCCACCCGCTGGCGATCCGCCGCCACGTGCGGCGCACGGTGGCCGCGCTGCGCGCCGACGACCTGCTGGCCGGGCCGGTGGCGGCGGGGGAGCTGGCCGTGGTGGGCGCGCTCTACGACCTGGCCACCGGCGAGGTCACGCTGCTTCCGGAGGAGGAGACGCGGAACCGCCCGCCGGGGTGACCCCCGACGGGCGGTTGCGGTGGTGCGGTGAGGGCGCTCAGCCCTCGAAGACGCCGGCCTCGACGAGACGCTTCTCGGTGGCGTCCCAGCCGTGGCCCGGGTGGGCGGCGGCCAGGCCGTTGATCTCGGCGCGGATCTTGGCGGCGTGGCCGGCGGCGGCCAGCACGCGGATCTCCTCGACGAAGGCGTCGGAGTCGGTGCGCAGGTGCGCGGTCTTGCCGTTGGTCAGGTTGCGCACGTAGGCGTGCTTGCCGCCGTTGAGCGGGATCAGGTACTTGAACTCGCCCAGCACGCTGAGGGCGCCACCCTGGCCAGCCTGGCCGGCCCGGACTGACGCGCGCGCGGTCTTAGAGGTGTTGCTCGCCACGGAGGTACTCCTTGCAGACGTACGGTGGGGACGGGATCCGTCCGGGGGCTGTGCGAGTGACGCCCGGGGTGAGCGCCGGCCCGCGAAGACGTGCGGCGGCACAGAACCGCCCAGAGAACTGTACACGAACCCGACGCCTGGCTGGTCGTCGCGCCGTCAGGGTGCACAACCGGGTCAGCCGCCCGGGTATTTCCCGCCGCCCGGCCACGGCGAATTTTCCGATTCGCTGGCGCACCACCTGCCACAGCGGTCATCATGTGTGCCAGGGACCACTCGGGTGACGAGGTCGTAGGGGAAGACGCACCTCGGCTCACCGGGAGGTCACCGTGCCAACGCGTGGCGTCGTATACGTCCACTCGACCCCGCTCGCCGTGTGCTCGCACGTCGAGTGGGCGATCGCGCGCGTCCTCGCCGCGCCGGTCAACCTGCACTGGACGGCGCAGCCCGTCGATCCGGGCGCCCGACGCGCCGAGTGCGGCTGGACCGGCACCCCGGGGACGGGCGCCGAGCTGGCCGCTGCCCTCCGGCAGTGGCCCATGATCCGTTTCGAGGTCACCGAGGAGCCCAGTCCCGGTGTCGACGGCGAGCGCTTCATGTACGTCCCGGGCCGGGGCCTGTTCCGGGCCACCGTGGGCGCGGCCGGCGACATCCAGCTCGGCGAGGACCGGCTGCGGGCGCTGATGGCCGCCGCCCGCGCGCCGGAGGCGCTCGCGCACGCGCTCGACAAGGCGCTCGGCACCGCGTGGGACGCCGAGTTGGAGCCCTACCGGTACGCCGGCGACGGTGCGCCGGTGACGCTGCTCACCCGGGTGGGGTGACGTCGGGTCGAGTTGCCCCGATACGGTGGGGCGCGTGTCGATTTCCCCGCGACGCTCCGCCGTCGCGCTCGCCGCACTGACCGCGCTGGTCCTCTCCGGCTGCTCGGACGGGCCGGACCGGCCCCGCCCGACGCCGTCGACCCCGGCGCCCTCGTCGGCCGCGCCGGCCC
>NZ_CADEAU010000816.1 GCF_902825405.1 Micromonospora maritima
TGCCGGGGACGCCGCCGCCCGGGCCGCCGTCGCCGGGGGTGCCGCTGATCGGGGCGGTGTGGTGCACGCCCGAGGTGGTCGCGGTGCCGTTCGCGCCGGGGCCGAAGCTGCCCAGGCTCGGGCCGGCCGACGGCGTCCTCACCGACGGGCCGTTCTGCAGCGTCGGATCGCTGCCGCCCGGGTGGCGGAACATGTCGTCGTCAGGGGGCGGGTCCGGCACCACGATCCGGCCGTAGGCCGAGAAGTCGTAGCCCTCGGCCAGCTTCGCCACGACCTGCACCATCCGCTGGTGGGCCTTTTCCTGCTCGGCCTCGTCCTGCTGGTGGCCGACGATGCCGCCGATCAGCGCGCCGGGGGCGCCGCCGATGAGGAAGCCCTTGCCGGCGCCGGAGAGCAGCTTGTCGTTGTCGTCGGTCTTCTCCGGGCTCTCCGCCTTGGCCTGGGCGGTGCGCAGCTCGCTCGCCATCATGTCGAGGCCCTGTCGGATGCCCGTCATGCCCTCGGCCAGGTTGCCGGAGTAGCCGACCACCATGTCGAGCCGGCGGTGGAACTCGCGGGCGGCGTCGCCGGTCCAGGTCTTCGCCAACGCGTCCAGGTCGGCGGCGAGGTCGCGGCCGAGATCGTCGAGGGTGCCCTTGAGCGACGTCCACTGGGCGCTGAGGCCCTCGATCTGCTTCGGGTCTCCGGCGTTGACGCCCTGGTAGAGCTCCTCGTGGCTGACGTGCTCGTAGCGCTGGGTGTATTCAGACACGCGGATCCTCCTTCGGCTGCCTCATCGCCTCGTTGAGCCCGGAGAGGGCGGCGGCGATGTCGGCCGCGACGGCGGCGTTGCGGGCCTCGGCGGTCTTGTAGTTCGTCATGATCGTGTGGGTCGCCTCGCGGGCGGCCAGGATCGCCCGGCGCAGCAGGTCGACGTGGTTGACGTAGCTCTGGTGCGTCTCGGAGTAGCGACGGGAATTGTCGGTCGCGTCGGTGAACGTGCCGAGCGCCGGCGGACGGCACTGCATCTCGGTGTTGAGCTTGCGCAACACCGACTCCGCCTCGTGCAGACGTCGCTCGAGCCGCTGGTGAAAGTCCTCCAAGGACAGTACGTCGACTGTCGTGCGCCCCGTCATGGCTGCATCCCCGTTGTCATCGTCGAGAACCGTTGGCCATGCTCAGGTTAGTCGAACCCGACCAGCCCGGGCGACCCGTCGCCGTCCTCCTCCACTTCGGACCCGTCGCCGCCCGCTCAACCGCCCTGGACCTGGGCCGCGCCGCCGGCCGCCGGCGGTGTCGCACCGGCCGTCGGGGTGCCCGCCGCATCGAAGTACGCCAACGCGTCGGGCCGGGCCAGCGTCGGGCCGGTCGGCACCAGCGCCAGCAGCGAGGCGGGCACCGCCAGCGGGGTCACGTCGCCGTAGCCGAGCGCGCTCCGGGCGTCGCCGCCGAGCGGGTAGCGGATCCCCTGCGCGGTGATCAGGTAGACCGTCGAGCCGGCCGCCGGCTCGCCGCTCTCCCCGGCCGTCGCCTGCACGAGCACGCCCTTGCCGCCGGGCAGCAG
>NZ_CADEAU010000817.1 GCF_902825405.1 Micromonospora maritima
ACCCGGCCCGGCCCGCTGGCCTCGCCGGCCGGCTGCGCCGCCATGCTCGACGTGCTCGTCGCGCAGGAACACCGCGAGGACCTGGCCGCCGGCCTGCCCGACGGCACCCGCATCGCGCACAAGAACGGTTGGGTACGCGGTGTCCGCCACGGCGCCGGCGTGGTCTTCCCGGACGACGCGCCGCCGTACGCCGTCGTGGTGTGCACGACCACCGACCTGGCCGACGGCGGCGCGGACGGGGAGCAGGTCGAGGACGACGCCTGCCGGCTCATCGCGCACGTCTCCGCGCGGGTGTGGGACGCTCGGCACGACCTGGCCGGCTGAGGCCGCCTACTCCAGCAGCGCCGCCCGCAGCCGCGCCCGGACCTCGTCGGTCACGCCCAGCCCGTCGCGCAGGTACGCCTCGAACGTGCCGTGCACCCGACGCACCTCGTCGTAGGCGGCGTCGAGATACTCCGGGCGCACCTCCAGCAGCGGCCGGGCCACCGTCGGGTCCAGGTCCGGCCGGCGGCGCGTCATGGCCGCCAGCAGCACCTCGCGCAGGCTCTCGGTCAGCTCGTTGTGCCGCAGGTAGTCGGCCCGGATCGCCGGCTCGGGCACACCCAGCGCGGTCAACAGCACCACCGACAGCCAGCCGGTCCGGTCCTTGCCGGCCGAGCAGTGGAACAACAGCGGCAGGTTCCCGTCGTCGGCGGCCAGCCGCACCGCCGCGCCGAATCCGGCCCGCGCCGGCTCCCCGGTGACGAACCAGCGGTAGATCGCCGTCATCGCCCCCGGCATGCCCTCGCGGGCCAGCTCCGCGTACGCGTCCAGGTCGTGGCCCTGGAGCACGGCCGAGACGTACGTGAACACCGGATGCGCCGCGTCGTAGACCGGCAGGTGCACCCGACGGGGATCACCGACCAGCCGGTCCGGCGGGGCCACCGCCTGCTCGTCGGCGTCGCGCAGGTCCACCACGCAGGCCACCCCGAGCTTGCCCAGCACCGGCAGGTCGTCGTCGGTGAGCCGGCCCAGCGCCGCGGTGCGCAGGAGCCGCCCGGCGCGGACCCGCCGCCCGTCGGTCGTCGGCAACCCGCCCAGGTCGCGGGCGTTCGGCGCGCCCACCAGCTCCCAGTCCCGCCCGGTCATCGGCCCTCCCCTGCTCGCCGCCAGATGCCTATAGGGTGCCCCACATGACGATCGCCGCGGTACGCACCCACCGGCTCTCGGCCCCCTTACACACCCCGTTCGTCACCGCGCTGCGCCGCACCACCACCGTGGACACCCTGGTCGTCGAGGTGGTCGACGGCGACGGTCGCTCGGGTTTCGGCGAGGCCCCGCAGGTGTGGCAGGTCACCGGCGCGTCGGTCGCCGGGGCCGAGGCGTGCGTCCGCGAACTTCTCGCGCCGCTGCTGACCGGCCGGGACGCGGACGACCTCCAGGCCCGGTGCGCGCAGGTGCGCGCGGCCGTGGTCGGCAACGAGTCGGCGAAGGCGGCCGTCGACGTGGCGCTGCACGACCTGGCCGCGCGCCGGCTCGGCGTACCCCTGGTGCGGCT
>NZ_CADEAU010000818.1 GCF_902825405.1 Micromonospora maritima
CCGCCTCCTTCGCCGTCCACAGGCGCAGGAAGTCCAGCACCCGGCCGGTCTCGTCGCGCGCCGCCAGCCAGTCCGCCTCGTCCGGGGCGTACCAGCGGCGGGCCAGGGCCGTGGCGGGCAGCGGACGGCGTCGCTCCACGTCCACCCCGACCGGTCCGCCCGCCCGGGCGGCCACCACGACCACTGCGTCGACGTGGCTGACGCTGACCGGCAGCCGCCGCCCGTCGTCGGCGCGTACCTCCGGGCGTCCGCCGGGCGTCCGCTCCACCCCGATCCCCGCCTCGGGCCGGCCGAGCAACGCGCTACCCGCGCGCCTGAGCAGCCGCCGCGTCAGCTCCCGCTGGTCGCCGGTGGCACGGCCGGTCCACACGTACACGGTGTCCCGACCGGGCACCGGTAGCTGGTTCACGGAAAGAGGTTAACCCCATGCGCGACGAGGTCCGCACCTTCGTCATCGAGCAGCTGGCCGACATGAACTACGACGTCGAGGACCTCGACGACGACACCACCCTGGGCCCCTCCGGCGTCGACCTGGAGTCGCTGGCCCTGGCCGACCTGGCGGTCCGCGTCGAGGACCGCTACGGCCTGAAGTTCGCCGACGACGAGTCGGAGAAGCTGGCCCTGATGACGGTCGGCGAGTTCACCACCATGGTCGCCGACCGCGCGGCCGCCGACGGCGACAACTCCTGATGTCCGGTCGGCCCGACCTGGGGCGAGCTGACCTGGTGAGCATGCTCGCCGAACTCACCGCGAAGCCCGCCGACCGGGTACCCGACCGGATCGGCTCGATGGAGCTGGCCTGGCTGGTCCACCTCGTCGAGCAGCGCTACGACCGCCGGCTGGAGCTGAGCGACGACCAGCTCGCCGGCATCCGCACCGTCGACGACGCGCTGGCGGTGTTCCGCAGCTCGCTTACCGCTCCCGCAGATGGCTGAGCGGGAGACCGTACGGATCACCGGCACGTACGCGCTCAGCGCCCTCGGCAGGGGCGCCGACGCGCTGCTGTCCGGGGTGCTCGCCGGCACCCCGGCGTTCGGGCCGGTGCGCCGCTTCGACACCAGCGGTCGCCGGGTCACCGTGGCGGCCACCCTGCCGGAGGTCGGCCCGCTCGCCGACGAACTGGCCGACGCGATCGACGCCGCCGCCCGAGCCGCCGGGCTGGACCGGGCCGGCCGCGCGGAGTCGGCGCTGTTCCTGGCCACCCACGGCGGGCCGGACTCGCTGCCCGTACCGGAAGGGTCGAACGAGCCGACGGTGCCGGCGCTGGCCGGTCACCTGGCCGCGCGGTGCGGCCTGGGCGGACGGGCCCGGATCTACACCACCGCCTGCGTCTCGGCCAGCACCGCGGTCGCCGACGCGGCCGCGCTGATCCGCCGCGGCGACCTGGACCGGGTCGTGGTCGCGGCCGGCTACCTGGTCGAACCCGACCAGTACGCGCTCTTCGACGCGGGCCGGGCGCTCGCCGCCGACGGCGCGGTCCGGCCGTTCAGTGCCGGCCGCACGGGCCTGCTGCTGGGCGACGGGGTGGCCGCGGTGG
>NZ_CADEAU010000819.1 GCF_902825405.1 Micromonospora maritima
GTGACTCCGGCGCCGAGGTGCTGCTGACCCCGCCGGACGCGCCCCCCGTGGACGGCGCGACCGCCCCGCCGCCGGTGCCCGTCGACCTGCGTCGGCGCTCGGACACCCGGCATCCCGAGCCGGACCCGGCGACCACCGCGCTGATCCTCTACACCAGCGGCACCACCGGCGCGCCGAAGGGCGCGGTGCTGTCCCGCCGCGCGGTGGCCGCCTGTCTGGACGGGCTCGCCGACGCCTGGGCGTGGACACCGGACGACCTGCTGGCGCACGGCCTGCCGCTGTTCCACGTGCACGGGCTGGTCCTCGGCGTGCTGGGTCCGCTGCGGATCGGCAGCCGCCTGCACCACGTCGGCCGGCCCCGCCCCGAGCGGTACGCGGCCGCGGCCGGATCGCTCTGCTTCGGCGTACCCACGATCTGGTCGCGGATCGCGGCGCAGCCGGCGGCGGCGCGGGCCCTGCGCGGCGCCCGGCTGCTGGTGTCGGGCAGCGCCGCGCTGCCCGAACCGGTCTTCGCCGCGCTGACCGGGCTGACCGGGCACCGGCCGGTGGAGCGGTACGGGATGACCGAGACGCTGATCACCGTGAGCGCGCGCACCGACGGGCCCCGGCGGCCGGGCACCGTGGGTGTGCCACTGCCGGGCGTGCGCACCCGGGTGGTCGACGAGCGGGGCGAGCCGCTGCCCGCCGACGGCGCGGCCATGGGCGAGCTCCAGGTACGCGGCGCCACGCTCTTCGACGGCTACCTGCACCGGCCGGACGCCGACGCGGCCAGCCGGACGGCGGACGGCTGGTTCCGCACCGGCGACGTGGCCACCGTCGGCCCGGACGGGTGGCACCGGATCGTCGGCCGGGCCGCCACCGACCTGATCAAGAGCGGCGGGTACCGGATCGGCGCCGGTGAGGTGGAGGACGCGTTGCTCGCCCACCCGGGGGTACGCGAGGCGGCGGTGGTCGGCACGCCCCACCCGGACCTGGGCCAGCAGGTCACCGCGTACGTGGTCGGCGACGGGCTGGGCGAGGCGGAGCTGATCGACTTCGTGGCGCGACAGCTGTCCACGCACAAGCGTCCCCGGCAGGTGCGGCTGGTCGACGCGCTGCCCCGCAACGCCATGGGCAAGGTGCAGAAGAGCCGGCTGGCACAGGAGTGACGGCCCGGGTCAGGCGCCCGGCGCCGGCACCGTGACGGCGGTGAGCAGCAGCCCCCGCTCGACCAGGAACCGCCCGTCGAACGCGGTCAGCTCCGCGCCGCCGACCCGTGGCCCGGGCACCAGCAGCCGGGCGGCGAACGTCCCGGCCGGCTCGACCGTGATGTCCGCCTCGGCGAAGTCCAGGAAGCGTCCGGTCAGTGGGAACCAGGCCTTGTAGACGGACTCCTTCGCGCTGAACAGCAGGCGGTCCCAGCAGACGTGGGGATGCGCGGCGCGCAGCGCGGCGGTCCGGGCGCGTTCGGCGGGCAGCGCCACCGCGTCCAGCACCCCCTCCGGCAGCGGCGCATGCGGCTCGGCGTCCACCCCGAGGCCGCCGACCGCCC
>NZ_CADEAU010000820.1 GCF_902825405.1 Micromonospora maritima
GGCAGCGCTTCTTGCACAGCCACATGGCGGCGGCGTTGCCGTCGTTGCCGACGTCCCACCACTGCGGCGGGTTGACGACGCAGGGGCGGGGGTCGAGGGTGATCCCGCGCACACCGATGCCGTACCGGCGGGCGGTCAGCGCGTGCCCCAGCTCGTGCAGCAGCACCGAGCCGAGCAGCGAGACGACGAACCCGAGGCCGACCAGGTAGCCGGCGAGGTGACCGAGGTCGAGCTGGCGGCGGGCCAGCGCCGCGTAGAGCACGGTGACCACGACGGTGAGCAGCAGCATCGAGGCGTCCACGCGCAACGGCACCCCGAGGACCCGGCCGAGGCTCAGCCCGGGCCGGCGCGGTCGTCGGGTGCGCTGCTCCACCCAGGCGATGCTACGCGGCGCCGATCATGGCCCGGTGCGGCGACGACCGACCTGTCACACGGGTGGCCTAACCTTCCGGGCATGACGGCGGAACCGGTGATCGACGCGCAGGGCGACCAGACGGCGGCACGGGTGCCGGTCACGGTGCGGGCGTCGCTGTCGCCGTCGCGGGCGGCCGACTTCAAGACCTGCCCGCTGCTCTACCGGTTCCGCAGCATCGACCGGCTGCCCGAGCGCCCGACGGTCGAGCAGGCCCGGGGCACGCTGGTGCACGCCGTGCTGGAGCGGCTGTTCGACCTGCCGGCCCCGGCGCGCACCCCGGAGTCGGCCGGCGACCTGGTCGCCCCGCAGTGGGACCGCCTGGTCACCGAGGAGCCGGAGCTGGCGACGCTGTTCGCCGAGGGCGACGCGGCGGCCGCGCAGGAGTTCCTGCGTTCGGCGGCGGCGTTGCTGGAGGGCTACTTCGCGGTGGAGGACCCGCAGCGGCTGGAGCCCGCCGAGCGGGAGGCGCTGATCTCCGCGGTGGTCGACGACGAGCTGCTGATCCGGGGCTATCTCGACCGGCTCGACGTGGCCCCGGACGGGGCGCTGCGGGTGGTCGACTACAAGACCGGCGGCGCGCCGCGTGAGGCGTTCGAGGCGCGGGCCCTGTTCCAGCTGAAGTTCTACGCCCTGGTGCTGTGGCGCACCCGGGGCGTGGTGCCGCGGGTGCTGCGCCTGCTCTACCTGAAGGACGCCGAGGTGTGCGACTACGCCCCCGACGCCGAGGAGCTGGTGCGCTTCGAGCGCACGGTGGTGGCGTTGTGGCGGGCGATCGAGCAGGCCACCGCGCGGCAGGACTTCCGGCCCCGGCCGAGCCGCCTGTGCGACTGGTGCAGCCACCAGGCGCTGTGCCCGAGCTTCGGCGGCACGCCGCCGCCGTTCCCGGTGGCCGGCGCCGCGCCCGATCCGCTCGTGGACGCCCGTTCCCGCCCGGCCACCCCGGGGGCCGACGAGTGATCCTCCTCCTCGGGGAGGAGACCGGGTTCGGCGCCGGCGACGACGAGACGCGCCCCGTGCCGGCCTAACGTTCGGGCATGACCGACCGGCTGCCGGCCCGCCGGGTGCGCGCCACGCTGCTCACCGCCGCCGCGGCGTACGCGCTGGGCCGCCTCACCC
>NZ_CADEAU010000821.1 GCF_902825405.1 Micromonospora maritima
CCCCGGAGCTGACCGTGGTGGAGCTGACCGAGCGCGGCACCCGTCTCGGCATCGGCCAGGACGACCGGGGCTGGTTCGCCGCGCTGGCGCTGACCGGGCGGCCCGGCGCGCCCGTCGGGTCGATCGAGGCGTCGACCGTGGACCGGGCGCTCGCGGTGCTCGCCGACTTCGCCGGCCCGGTCACCCAGACCCAGGTGGTCTCGCACACCCTGGTCTGGTACCCGGCACCGGGCGCGCCGCCCGCGGCGCACCGCACGGTCTGGGTGGCGCTGCGCCTGTCGGTGGGTGACGCGCGCGCCGAGACGGTGAGCCGAGGTGGCGGCCTGCGCGGCGTGCACCGCACCGTCGCGGCCGGCGTGGGCCGGCTCGGCAAGGCGCTCACCGCCGCCGGCCTCGGCCACCGGGTCCTGGGCCGGGACGAGCTGCACGCGGCCGTGGTCTCCGGGGCCGGGCTCGACCTGGCGCCGGAGTCCCCGGTCGAGACGTGGACCAGCCTGCGCGGGGGCGGCTGGACCCAGCGCTGCCTGGCCCTGCGGGTCCGCCCCAACGGCTCGCTGGGCGCGCTTGTGGACGCGGTCACCTCGACCTCCGCGCCCTCGCACACCGTGGCGGCCGTGGTGCTCCCCGGCGGGCGGCGGGTCCCGCCGCTGCTGCGGGTGGCCGCGATGGACGGGCACGCCGAGGCGCTGGTGAAGGTCGTGCGGGACATGGCCCGGCGGGCCGGTGTGCCGGCCCGCCCGCTGGACGGCCAGCACGGCCCCGGCGTCTATGCCACCGCACCGGTCGGCACCGCGATGGGCACCGTCACGGTCGAAGGTTGACGATCCAGCCGTACATGCCGCAGACCCAGACGGCCAGCGGCACCAGCGCGACGATCAGCAGGATCTCGACGATGTCCAGGGTGCGGCCCCAGACCGGGGAGATCCGCTTGCCGGCCACGGTGAGCCCGTAGACCAGGCTGATCACGGCCACCACGATCAGCCCGCCCAGGACCAGTCCGAGTCGGACCGGCGTGGAGCCGGCCGCGAAGACCGCCAGGGCGGTGAGGCCGAGACCGGCGGTACCGGCGAGCAGCACCGGGGTGCGCTGGCCCCGGCCGAGGAACGGGCGGGCCCGCAGCAACGACAGCAGGGCCAGCACCAGGCAGAGCAGGACCGCCGGCAGCCGGCCGTCGAGGGCGAGCACCACCTCGCCGCCGAGCACCAGCAGCGAGACGGTCCAGAGCAGTCCGGTGAGGAACGCGTCGGCGCGTTCGCTGTCGCGCAGCACCGACGGGCCGTCCACCGACTCGGTGTCGGTCTTCAGGTCCTCCGGGCCGGTCGGGATCGACGGCACCGGCAGCCGGGCCAGCCGGTAGGCCAGCATCGGCAGCGCCGGCAGCGCGCCGAACGCCACCGTCGCCACCACGGCGGCCGAGGCCGCCGCGCCGATGCCGAAGGCCAGGCTGAGCACCGCGCCGAGACCGACGGCCGCGCCCACGCCCACCGCGCCGAGGAACAGCGGCAGCCGGTCGCCGACGGCGAG
>NZ_CADEAU010000822.1 GCF_902825405.1 Micromonospora maritima
CGGCCCACCGGTGTCACGCCGTCGCCGGCGCTCACCGGGTCACCGTCGCGCGGGCGGGACCGGTCGGGGAAGCGGCTTCGCGGCCGGGCACCGCCGCGCGGGCGGGGCCGGTCGGGAGGACGGTGTCGCGCCTGATCATCGGGTCACCGCCGGACCGGTGGTCGTCGGGCGCAGTTCGGTGACCCGGCCGTCCTCGACGCGCAGGATCCGGTCGGCGTCGGCCAGCAGTGCCGGCCGGTGCGCGACCAGCAGCGCCGTCCGGCCGGCGACCAGCCGCCGGGTGGCGGTCAGGACCACCGCCTCGCTGGCGCTGTCCAGCCGGGCGGTGGGCTCGTCGAGCAGCACCACCGGGGCGTCCCGGAGGAACGCCCGGGCCAGTGCGACTCGTTGCCGTTGCCCGCTGGACAGGCCGTGGCCGCGCTCGCCGAGCCGGGTGTCCAGCCCGTCGGGCAGCGCGTCGACCACCTCGTCCAGCGCCGCGTCGGTCACCGCGGCGGCGAGTACGTCGTCCGGGGTGTCCGGCGCGCCGAGCCGGATGTTGTCGGCAAGCGAACCGGCGAACAGGTGGGCCCGCTGCGGCACCCAGGCCACCTCGCGGCGCCAGGCGTCCGGGTCGACCCCGGACAGGTCGGTGCCGTCGACGGTGATCCGCCCGCTGGTCGGCCGGACGAAGCCGAGCAGCAGGTTGAGCAGCGTGCTCTTGCCCGCGCCGCTGGGCCCGATGACGGCCACCCGCTCGCCGGGCCGGATGGTCAGCGTGACGTCGCGCAGCGCGGTCGTCCGGTCGTACGCGACGGTCACGCCCTCGAAGCGGATCTCGCCGCGTCCGTCCGGGGCCGCGCGCCCGGCGGGGGTCGGTGCGGCCGGCGCGTCGGTAGCGGAGAGCGTCAGCGCCTCGTCCAGTGCGGTGAGCCCCTCCATGCTGGCGTGGAACCGGCTGCCGGCGGCCCGCAGCGGCAGGTACGCCTCCGGGGTGAGCAGCAGCACGAGCAGCGCGGTGGAGAGTGTGATCCCGCCACCGAGCAACCGGATGCCGACCGGCACCGCGACCAGGGCGACGGAGAGCGTGGCGACCAGTTCCAGCACCAGCGCGGACAGGAACGCGATGCGCAGCGTCCGCATGGTGGCCTCGCGGTGCCCGTCGGCCATCCGGCGCACCACGTCGACCTGGGCCCGCGCCCGGCCGAACGCGCGCAGCGTGGGCAGCCCGGCCACCATGTCCAGGAAGTGCCCGCCGAGCAGCGACAGCCGCCGCCACTGCCGCTCGGTGGCGGCCTGCGCCTGCCAGCCGAGCAGCGCCCCGAAGATCGGGATGAGCGGGATGGTGAGCGCGATGATCAGCGCCGAGCTCCAGTCCGCGAACACGATCCGGGCCAGCACCGCCGCCGGCACCGTCACGCTCAGCACGAGTTGGGGCAGGTAGCCGGTGAAGTAGGGGTCGAGCGCGTCCAGCCCTCGCCCGGCCAGCGTGGCGAGCTGCCCGGCCCGCCGGCCCGCGACCCAGGTGGGGCCGTGCCGGCCGAC
>NZ_CADEAU010000823.1 GCF_902825405.1 Micromonospora maritima
GGCGCCGCCGCCGGCCTGGTCGCCGACGACCTGGACGAACGGGTGATGCTCGGCGACAGCGGCGCCAACGCGCTGGGCGCGGTGCTCGGCGTCAGCCTCGCCGCGCGGACGGGGCCGCTGGGACGTGCCGGGGTGCTGGCCGTGCTCGCCGCGCTGACCGCGGCCAGCGAGAAGGTCAGCTTCACCCAGGTCATCGCGCGGACCCCGGGGCTGCGGCACCTCGACGAGCTGGGCCGGCTCGCCGACTGACGTGACGAAACCGGCACCCCTCGCCGCCGCCGGCCGCGTCGCCGGCGCGGCCGCCCTCATCGCCGTCCTCACCGTGGTCAGCCGGCTCGCCGGGTTCGGCCGCACCGCCGTGTTCACCTGGACGCTGTCCACCAGCGACCTCGGTGGCGCATACCTGGTGGCGAACTACGTCCCGAACGTCATCTTCGAGATCGTCGCCGGTGGCGCGTTGGCCAGTCTGGTCGTACCGCTGCTGGCCGGCGCGGTCGAGGCGGGTGACCGGCGGGCGGTGGCCGCCACCACCGGTGCGCTGCTGACCTGGACGCTGAGCCTGCTGGTGCCGCTGGCGGTGCTGGTGGCGCTGTTCGCCGACCCGCTGCCGGGGCTGCTCGGGCACGGCCTCAGCGAGACCCAGCAGGAGTCCGGGGCGCGGATGCTGCGGGTGTTCGCCCCGCAGCTGCCGCTCTACGGCGTGGGCATCGTGCTCACCGGTGTGCTCCAGGCGCACCGGCGGTTCGCCTGGCCGGTCGTCGCGCCGCTGCTGTCCAGCGTCACGGTCATCGCCGTCTACCTCGGCTTCACCGCCGTCGAGGGCCGGCTGGCGACCATCGGTGAGGCCGGGCGCGGTGGTGAGCTGCTGCTCTCCGCCGGCACCACGCTCGGCGTGGCGGTGCTGTCGCTGTCGCTGCTGGTCCCGCTGCGCCGGCTGCGGCTGCGGATCCGGCCCGGCTACCGGTTCCCCGCCGACGCCCGGGCCCGGGTCGGCGGGCTGGTGGCGGCCGGCGTGGTCACCGTCGCCGCCCAGCAGGTCGCGCTCGCCGTCGCGCTCAACCAGGTCACCTACGGCCGGGTCGCCGACGTCGGCGTCTACAACCTGGCCCAGACCGTCTACTTTCTGCCCTGGGCGGTGCTGGCGGTGCCGCTCGCGGTCGCCGCGTACCCGACGCTGGTGGCGGCCCGGGCGAACGGTGACGACCGGGCCTACCGGGAGACCCTCGCGCCGGCGGTCCGCGGGGTGGTGCTGTTCAGCCTGCTCGGCGCCGCCGCGCTGGTCGGCACCGCGATCCCGGTCGGGCACTTCTTCTTCAGCGGCGCGCTCGACGCGCGGACCGCCGCGGTCGGGATCGCCGGGTTCGCTCCCGGCCTGCTCGGCTACGGCCTGTTCGCGGTGCTCACCCGGGCGCTCTACGCCCGGGGCGAGACCCGCGCGGCCGGCGTGGCCACCGCGCTGGGCTGGCTGAGCGTGCCGGCCCTGGCGGTCCTGCTCGGCCAGGTCCTGCCGCTGGCCGACCGGG
>NZ_CADEAU010000824.1 GCF_902825405.1 Micromonospora maritima
ACCACCGGCCACGGCCGAGCCTCGGTCACCAGCTCCACCGACCCCGCCGACCAGTCGATGTGCGGCGACGGCGCGTCCACGTGCAGCGTGGCCGGCACGACGCCGTGTCGCATGGCGAGGACCATCTTGATGATGCCGGCGACGCCGGCGGCGGCCTGGGTGTGGCCGATGTTGGACTTGACCGAGCCGAGCAGCAGCGGCGTGTCCCGGTCCTGCCCGTACGTGGCCAGGACCGCCTGGGCCTCGATCGGGTCGCCGAGCGTGGTGCCGGTGCCGTGTGCCTCCACCACGTCCACGTCCGACGGCGACAGACCCGCGTCGGCCAGGGCCGCCCGGATCACCCGCTGCTGCGACGGCCCGTTCGGCGCGGTCAGGCCGTTGGACGCGCCGTCCTGGTTGACCGCGCTGCCGCGTACCACCGCGAGCACCGGGTGGCCGTGGCGGCGGGCCTCGGAGAGCCGTTCCAGGAGCAGCACGCCGACGCCCTCGCCCCAGCCGGTGCCGTCGGCGGCGGCGGCGAACGCCTTGACCCGCCCGTCGGCGGCCAGGCCGCGCTGGCGGGAGAACTCGACGAACAGTCCGGGCGTGGCCATCACGGTCACGCCGCCGGCCAGGGCCAGGTCGCACTCGCCCCGGCGCAGCGCCTGCACGGCCAGGTGGAACGCGACGAGCGACGACGAGCAGCCGGTGTCCACCGACACCGCCGGCCCCTCCAGGCCCAGCGCGTACGACACCCGGCCGGACACCACGCTCGCCGCGTTGTCGGTGCCGCCGAAGCCGGCCGCCTCGTCGGCGGCGACGAGCAGCAACGCCCGGTAGTCCTGGCCGTTGGTGCCGGCGAACACGCCGGTGCGGGAGCCGCGCAGCGACTCCGGCACCACGCCGGCCCGCTCGATCGCCTCCCAGGACGCCTCCAGCAGCAGCCGCTGCTGCGGGTCCATGGCGGCGGCCTCCCGCGGCGAGATGCCGAAGAACCCCGGGTCGAAGTCGCCCGCGTCGTGCACGAACGCGCCCTGGTCGGTGTACGTGGTGCCGGACGCCGCCGGGTCGACGTCGACGAGCGTTTCCGGGTCCCAGCCGCGGTCGGTGGGAAAGTCCCCGACCGTGTCGACGCCGTCGGCGACGATCCGCCACAGCCCTTCCGGGTCGCTGACCCCGCCGGGGAAGCGGCAGGCCATGGCCACCACGACAACCGCTTCCTCGCCCGCGACGGCGGCCACCGGGTCGGCCGGCGCGGGCGCCGGCTCGCCGCCGAGCAGCGCGGCCAGCAGCATGCGGGCCAGCGCCACCGGGTTGGGGTGGTCGAAGACGAGCGTGGTGGGCAGTGCTTGGCCGGTCGCGGTGACCAGGCGGTTGCGCAGCTCCACCGCGGTCAGCGAGTCGAAGCCGAGGTCCCGGAACGCGGTGCCGGCCGGGATCGCGCCGGCGTCGGCGTGACCGAGCACGTCGGCGGCGAGGTCCCGGACCAGGTCGGTGAGCGTCTCCTCGCGCCGGGCCGCGTCGAGCCCGGCGAGCCG
>NZ_CADEAU010000825.1 GCF_902825405.1 Micromonospora maritima
GTCAGTGTCAGCAGCGCGGCCAGGCCGGCGGCCAGCAGCAGCCGTCGGGACGCCCCGGCCCGGGTCCGGCGGGCCGGGGCACCCCCACCTCCCCAGGTCAGCACGGCTGGTCCTGGTGCGCGGCACCGGCGTTGATCAGCCATCGGCCGTCCGGGTAGCGGGCGGCGGTGGCGGTGGCCAGGTAGCGGCCGCCGCGGGTGCCGGGCACGGTCTTGCGGTCCTTGACGGTGACGAGCCGGTAGTCGCGGGCGTCGAGGCAGTCCTGGATCTCGACGGTGGGCGGGTCGGCGGCCAGGTCGACCGAGACGACGGTGGGGTCGGAAACCAGTTTTCCGGTACGCATCGCGCCGTGCTCCTTCGCGTCACGAATTGCCAGCCGTACCCGGGTCAGCAGTGGATCAGCCAGAAATCGGGGCAGTCCGGGATGCCCGGGATCACTGCGCGCGCTCGCCGTCCGGGACGCGTCGAGATAGCCGGAATAGGCGGCGAGCGCGGCCTGTGCGGCCGCGTTCTCCTCGGCGTCGGAATGGGCCACGGGTGTGGCGGCACTTCCGGCCAGCGGGCCGGTCGTCGCCTCCGGCCGGGTGCCGCAGCCGGTCGCGCCGATCGCCAGCGCGAGGCTGAGCAGGCAGATTTCCCATAGACGGGATTGCCGTGTGCGCAACTCCGTGCCCTCCTCGGTGCCGGCCCGGTGCGGTCACGCCGACCCGCTCCGGGCATGCGGAAGCGTGCCCGGATCTGTCCGTCCGGGCCTCGACCGCCACCGCATGCATTTACCTGTGCTGATCTTCAAAGAATGGGGAACTGCTGTCTCCGGTCGGCCTCCGACGCTCATTGATCGGGGGGTTGCGTCGTACCCAAGGGGCGAGCATAGGCTGACGTCAGCCGATGCAACAGAGGCAATTCACGTGAACACGGTGAGTGAAGACGGGTGGTGGCGACCGGTGGATGGCCGGACGGTGACGGGCGGGCGATCGTCGGCCTTCCCGGCGGCGGGAGTGCGCTCACCCGCACGCGTCGCCGGTTCCCCGGAGGTCGGCACGAGGGCCGCCGGTATGGGTGGGCTCCGACCCGGGAGTCCGATCCGTCCCACCGCTCCGGCCGGCCCGGGAGGCGCCGCCGCCGCAGCTCTCCCCGGTCGTGCCGCCGGCCCCCCGCAGGTCGCTCCGCCCGCCCTCCGCCCTTCGCGGCCGGACCGGATCTCACTCTGCGTGCTCCAGAGTGGAACGGTCGGCGACCGGGCGGAGGGGCGGGTGTGACCGTCGAACGGGTCCACCGGCCCGCCCCGGCGGCCGTCCCGCACCGCCCACTCGTCCGGCTGCTGGCGGTCCTCGCGGTCGTGCCGCCGGTCCGGCTGGCGGTGGCCCGCTACGCCGTACCGCCGGATCGCCCCGACCGCACCGGCTGCGACGCCTGCGGCACCCCGATCAACCTGGACCGACCGCTGCCGGCGCTCGGCCCCGCCGCCCGCTGAGATCGGAAGAGCGTCGTGTAGGGAAAGA
>NZ_CADEAU010000826.1 GCF_902825405.1 Micromonospora maritima
GCTGGTCGGCCTGCGGGTGGACGAGCCGGCCGGCGCGCCGGAACGCTTCGGCCGGCGCAGCGTCGCCCGGGAGGGTCAGGCCGTCCTCGCCGCGGTCACCGGCGTGCTGCGCCCGATCGACCGGGCGGTCCGCGTCGCCGACAACGAGTTCCAGCTCGTGCTGCCGGCGCTCGGCGAGCCGGAGGCGCTGGCCGTGGTGGCGCGGCTGCACGAGGCCATCGGTGAGCTGGCCCGGTCGTACCCGTTCCTCGCGTACACCGTGCACGCGGCCGTGGCGGTGACCACCCGGCGGCCGCTGCCCACGGCGGACCTGCGGGCCGCGGTGGAGTGGGCGGTGCGACAGGGCGTGCCGGTGGCGGGCCTGGAGCCGGAGACCACGCCGGCCGGGCGTTGACCGGTCAGCGCCAGACCACCACCTCGGTCGGCGACTTGCGGTCGATGTCGGGCACGGTCGCGTCGGGCGCGGGATAGCCCACCGGGATGATCAGGTTGCCCCGCTCCTCGGCCGGCCGGTCGAGCAGCTCGTTGAGGAAGCGCATCGGGCTCGGCGTGTGGGTGAGCGTGGCCAGCCCGGCGTGGTGCAGCGCGGCGAGCAGGAAACCGACGGCGATCCCCACCGACTCCTTGACGTAGTAGGGCCGGGGCGACCCGGGCCCGCGGTGCACCTCGAAGACCACGATCACCGCCGGCGCGGTCTCCAGGAACGGCTTGCTGGCGTCGGTGCCGAGCGGGGCCAGCGCGGACAGCCACTCCTCCGGGGCGCGGCGCTCGTAGAAGACGCGTTCCTCGGCCTCCGCAGCGGCCCGCAGGCGTCGCTTCAGCGCCGGGTCGGTCACCACGACGAACCGCCACGGCTGCCGGTTCGCCCCGCTCGGCGCCGACGCGGCGGCCCGCAGCGCCTCGGCCAGCACACCGGGCGGGACCGGCCGGTCGCTGAAGTCGCGTACGGTGCGTCGACGGACCAGTTCGTCGGCGAACTCGCGGGCCCGGGGCAGCGCCTCGGCCGGTGGGACGCCGTAGTGGGGTGCCGGCAGAGCGGCGGGGCGGGGAGGCATCCGCTCATTGTCGGCCGGTCCGCGGGCACCGGCCACCCGACCGGTGGCCGTCGATGCGCCGGGACGGCGGTACGAGGAGGACGATCGTGCGCGTGGTGTCGCTGGTTCCCTCGCTGACCGAGGCGGTCGCGGCGACCCGCCCGGAGGTGCTGGTCGGTGCGACCGACTGGTGCACCCACCCGGACGGGCTGGACGTGGCCCGGGTCGGCGGGACGAAGTATCCCGACCTGGACCGCGTCCTGGCGCTCGCGCCCGACCTGGTGCTGCTGAACGAGGAGGAGAACCGCCTCGCCGACGCGGAGGCGCTGCGCGCGGCCGGGGTGCCGGTCCGGGTCACCTTCCCGCGTACCGTGCCGGAGGCCCTCGACCAGCTCGCCGAGCTGGTCGTCGCGCTCGGCGTGCCGGTCGAGCCGCCGTGGCTGCGTGCGGCCCGCCGGGCGTGGGC
>NZ_CADEAU010000827.1 GCF_902825405.1 Micromonospora maritima
TGCTCGACCTGCGTCGCGCCGTCGCGCCGCCGGCCGGGCCGACGCCGCACGACCCGGCGACCGGGCCGGGCCCGGTGCGCATCCTCACCGGAACCCGCCGGGTCCGGCACGGCGACGTCGAGGTCGCGCTCACCCGGATCGAGTACGACCTGCTCCTGTTCCTCGCCGAGCATCCGCGCCGGGTGTTCACCCGGCTGCAACTGCTGGCCAACGTCTGGGGCTACGAACACGCGGTGGCCCGCACCGTCGACGTCCACGTGCGGCGGCTGCGCGCGAAGTTCGGGCCGGACACGCCGCTGGTGACCACCGTGTACGGCGTCGGTTACCGGCTCGCCGACGACGCCCCGATCGAGGTGGACCGGGACGCCTGACCTGCTCCGGCCGGTACGCGGCGCACCCGGCGATCCGGGTGCGCCGCGTTCACGTCGCCGTCGTATCCGCCATTGTGAACCGGCCGGGGACCCCCCCGTAGCGCCCGTTTTCGGCGCTCTGCTGTAATCAACGGGCCTCGTACGCAGAGCGAGCACCCGGCTCCGATGTGTTCGTCAATTGTCACATTCATGCAACGCAGCCGCCCCTTGACCCTCGCACAGGCGCCGGGAAGCATCGATGGAGCGGCGTCCCGGGCCGTGGGGAGATACCCGGACCAGCCAAGGAGGACCATGTCGGTCAGCCCCGCCTCGTCGCGCGCCGGATGGCATACGTCCCAACCCGCGGTCCCCGGCCGTCCGCCCGGCGGCCAGCGTCGTCCCGCCAACACCGCCGCGCCCGTGCTCACCGTCACCCTGAACATCCCGCTGGCCTGCGAGGAGTCGCTCACCCCGGCCGCCCGCCGGCTCCTCGACGCCGCCCGCGAGATGCTCGAACGCGGCGACGCGGTGATCAGCACCGGCACGGTCCCGGCGGAACGCCGTCCCGACCCGCTGCCGGCCGGCCGCGCACCGGCCCGTCCGCTCGCCCCGACCATCCCGGCCCTGCACATCCTGGCCTCCTCCCGCTCGGTGCTGCGCGACGGCGAGCCGCTGCCGCTCACCCGCCTGGAGTTCGACCTGCTGCTGCACCTGGTCGCGCACCCGCGCCGGGTGTTCACCCGGTTGCAGCTGCTCAACGCGGTCTGGGGGTACGAGCACGCCGGCGTCCGCACCGTCGACGTGCACGTGCGCCGGCTGCGCGGCAAGGTCGGCGTGGACGTCCCGCTGGTCACCACCGTCTACGGCGTCGGCTACCGGCTCGCCGACGACGCGCGGGTCACCATCGACCGCACCGGCTGAGGCGCCTCCGCCGATCCACCGATCGCCCGCCGGACGGAGCCCCGACCGCCCGGAGGCGATCCCCTGGTGACCCGTCCCGCCGCCTGGGCATAGTGGTCGGATGCGCGTCCGCCCGATCAGCCCCGACCGACTCGTCGCCGAGCTGGCCGGGCGTCTCGCCCGCACCGAGACGCCCGGCCGGCTGCGGGTTGCCGTCGACGGACCGCCGGCCGCCGGGCCGGACGCCCT
>NZ_CADEAU010000828.1 GCF_902825405.1 Micromonospora maritima
GGCCGCCCGGCTGGCCGCGCACCTGCGCGCCGCCCCGGCCGATCCGACGGCGGTCGCCTGGTCCCTGGCGACCACCCGGACCGCGTTCGAGCAGCGGGCCATCGTGGTCGGGTCCTCGGCCGGGGACCTGCTGTCCGGGCTGGACGCGCTCGCCGCCGGCACGCCGTCGCCGGCCGTGGTGACGGGTACGGCGTCCCGGACACCCGGTCCGGTGTTCGTGTTCCCCGGTCAGGGCGCCCAGTCGGCGCGGATGGCGGCCGGTCTGGTCGGGCGGACGCCGGTGTTCGACGCCGCGTTGGGAGAGTGCCAGGTGGCGTTGGCCCCCTACCTGGACGTGGATCTGGTGTCGGTGTTGACCGGCGAGGACGAGTCGTGGCTTGAGCGGGTCGAGGTGGTGCAGCCGGTGCTGTGGGCCGTCGGCGTCGCCCTCGCGGCCGTGTGGCGGCACGTCGGGGTCACCCCGCAGGCGGTGGTCGGCCACTCCCAGGGTGAGATCGGCGCGGCGTGCGTGGCGGGGATCCTGTCGCTGGAGGACGCGGCGAAGACGGTGGCGTTGCGGTCGCGGGCCCTGTCGGTGCTGCGCGGCACGGGCACGATGGCGTCGGTGGACCTGTGCGCCGACGAGGTGACGGCCCGTCTCGAAGGATTCGCCGGGGTCGGGATTGCGGCGGTCAACGGTCCGTCGACGGTGGTGGTGTCCGGCCCGCCGCAGGCCGTCGCCGACTTCGTGGCGGCCTGCCAGGCCGACGAGATCCGGGCCCGGTTGATCCCGGTCGACTACGCCTCCCACTCGGCGGCGGTGGAGGAGGTTGCCCGGCAGCTTCGCGCGGACCTGGCCGACATCGCCCCGCAGCCCGGCCACACGCGTCTGGTCTCCACGTTGACCGGTGACTGGGTGGACCCGGCGACCATGACGGCCGATTACTGGTACGACAACCTGCGGCAGACCGTCCGGTTCGACACGGCGGTGCGGACCGCGATCCACGCCGGACACAGCACGTTCGTGGAGATCAGCCCGCATCCGGTGCTGGCCATGCCGGTCACCGCGATCCTCGACGACACCGGCACCACCGGCCACGTGCTGTCCACGCTGCGCCGCGGCGACGACGACCCGACCCGGCTGCTGACCAACCTGGCCACCGCGCACACCGTCGGCCTGCCCGTCGACCTCACCCGCGTGCTGCCCCAGACGACCACCGTCGACCTGCCCACCTACGCCTTCGACCACCAGCGGTACTGGCCCGCCCCGCCGCGCTTCGTCACCGACCGCGACGGCGAACCCGACCCCGACCGCTGGCACTACCGCATCACCTGGACGGCCCGGTCCGACCTGCCGCTCACCCGCCTCGGCGGGACCTGGCTGCTGCCCGTACCCGCCGGCCTGGCCGACGACCCGCTCGTCACCGGCGTCCTCGCCGCGCTCGGCAACGTCGGCGCCGACCCCGTACCCGTGCCCGTCGACCCGGCGGACGACCCGGCCGCGCTCGCCGAGCG
>NZ_CADEAU010000829.1 GCF_902825405.1 Micromonospora maritima
AGCCCGGCGACCCCGGCGAGCAGCCAGGTCGGGCCGGCGGTGGCGAACCAGACCGCAAGCGCCGCACACTCCACCACCACCAGCTGACCGACGACGACCGGGCCGAGCCGGCCCCGCCGACGCCGGTCCGCCGGGGTGACCGGCCGGTCCGCCGGCACGGCGGGGGCGGTGGCCGTACGACCGGGTGGCGCCTGGAGCTGCGTCATCGGTGAGCGTCCCTTCTGGACATCCTGGGCATCCGCCGGCGGGTGCGTGGTCGGGTGGCGGACGGGGTCCCGGCGCACCCCCGACGGACCCTTATCGTAGGGAAGCCCGCGGCGCTGTTCGGACCTGATCGCCGCGGACCCACCCCCGCCGGAGGTTAGTCATGCGGACCCGCCGCGATCAGGTGCAGGCGTACCGCTTCGTCACCCGCCGCATCGTCTCGGCGCTGCTCTCCGGCGATCCGGAGACCAACGACCTGCCGATGCGCCGCCTCGGCATGGCGGTGTTCGGCAGCGTCATCGCCGCGGCCGTGGTGCTCGGCGGCGTGGGCGCGTACGGGCAGCTCACCAGCAACTCGGCCCCGCTCGAGGCGAACACCGTGGTGATCGAGCGGGAGACCGGCGCCACCTACTACTTCGGCGAAGACCAGGTGCTGCACCCGACGCTCAACTACGCCTCGGCCCGGCTGATCGTCAACGACGCCGCGGCGACGGTCCGCACCATGTCGCAGGCGTCCATCAAGGACCGGCCACGGGGCCGGATGGTGGGCATCGTGGGCGCGCCGGACGACCTGCCGGACCGCCGGTCCCTGGTCGGGCTCCCGTGGTCGGTCTGCGACGTGCCCGACCCCAACGACCCGCAGCGCTCGACCACCCGTCTGGTGGTCGACCGCCCGCTGCCCGGTGGCACCCCGCTCACCGACCGGGCGGTCCTGGTCCGGACGAGCGACGCGCGTTACCTGCTCACCGGCGGTTCCCGGCTACGCGTGGTCGGCGACGAGCAGGCGCTCGTGGCATTGCAGATGGCCGGCGCCACCAACCTCACCGTCGGGCAGCAGTTGCTCAACGCCGTGCCGGTGGGCCCGGCCCTGCGCAAGCCCACGATCGACGGGGACGGTGGCCCGAGCGGTCTCACCGTCGCCGACCGTCCGGCCCGGATCGGCCAGGTCTTCCAGGCCGCCGGCCAGTACTACGTGCTGACCCGGCAGGGCCTGGCCACCATCCGGGAGGTCACCGCCCGGCTGCTCCTCGGCGGCGGCGGCGCGGTGACCGAGATCACCGCGGACGAGGCCGGTCGGCTCCTCACCGACCAGCGGCTGGAGGCCGACGGGCTGCCGGCCCGGACGCCCACGCTGCACGAGGTACGCCCCGGGCGCACGGTGCTCTGCGCCACCTACCGCTCCGGGCCGGCCGGCCAGCCGCCGACCACCACGCTGGAGGTGTTCGACGCGCCGCCGGCGGAGCTGACCGGGTCGACCGCGATGCCGGCGCGGCAGGGCGCCCGGGAC
>NZ_CADEAU010000830.1 GCF_902825405.1 Micromonospora maritima
CTCGTCCACGGCGGCCAGCCGGACGGCGTCGCCGGCGCGGGTGAGCCGGACCCGCAGGACGCGGGCGCCGGCGGCGTGCACCTGGAGTCCGTCGAGGGTGAACGGGACGCGCGGGCCGTCGCCGGGGAGCACCAGCCCGGCCGGGTGCAGGGTGGCGTCCAGCAGCGCCGGGTGGACCCCGAACCGGGACGCCTCGGCGGTGGCCTCGTCGGGAAGCGCCACCTCGGCGTACGCCTCGCCGTCGCCGGTCCAGAGCCGGCGCAGGCCCTGGAAGGTCGGCCCATAGCTGAGGCCGTGCCCGGCAAGGGTCGGGTACCAGTCGGTCAGGTCCACCTCGGTGAGCCCGGCGGGCGGCCAGGCGACGGTGGGCTCCTCCACCCGGGGCGGGTCGAGGACGCCCTCGGCGTGCGCGGTCCAGTCGCTGTCGCCGTCGGGCTGCGAGTGGATGGCGACCGGGCGGCCGCCGGTGCCGTCGGGCGCGCCGACGCGTACCTGCACCCGCACCGCGCCGGTCTCGGGCAGCACCAGCGGCGCGGCGAACGTGAGGTCGCGGATGCGGGGGGTGCCCGTCTCGTCGCCGGCGCGGACGGCCAGTTCGGCGAGCGCGGTGCCGGGCAGGAGCACGGCGCCGGAGACCACGTGGTCGGCGAGCCACGGGTGGGTGGCCAGCGACAGCCGACCGGTGAGCAGGACCATCTCGGCGCCGGCGACGGTGACGGCGGCGCCGAGCAGCGGGTGGCCGGCGTCGCCGAGGCCGGCCCCGCTGACGTCGCCGGGGCGGACCCGGCCGGTGGGCAGCCAGTAGCGCTGGTGCTGGAACGCGTAGGTGGGCAGGTCGACCCGGGTCGCGTCGGTGCCGGCGAACCAGGCCCGCCAGTCGACGGTCACGCCGTGCACGTGCAGGTCGGCCAGCGCCCCGAGCAGCGCGGCGCTCTCGTCCCGGTCGCGGCGCTGCACGGCGACCGTGAGCGCGTCGGGCAGGATCTCCGCGGTCAGCGCGGTGAGCACACTCTGCGGCCCGATCTCCAGGAACGTGTCCACGCCGGCGTCGCGCAGGGCGGTGACTCCGTCGGCGTAGCGGACCGCCTGGCGCACGTGCCGCACCCAGTAGTCGGGGTCGGTCAACTCCGCCGGGTCCGCGACCGCACCGGTCACGTTTGACACCACCGGCAGCAGCGGCGCGGAGAAGCCCAGTCCGTCCAGCACGCTGCGGAACTCGGCGAGCATCGGCTCCATCAGCGGGCTGTGGAACGCGTGCGACACGGTCAGCGCGCGGGTCCGGACGCCGCGTTCGCGCCAGTGCCGCGCGATCTCGTCGAGCGCGTCGGCCGGGCCGGAGACCACGACGGACGACGGGCCGTTGACGGCGGCAACCCCCAGGCCGGAGACGCCGTCGAGCGACGCCCGCACGTCCGCCTCGGCGGCGGCGACCGCGAGCATCCCGCCGCCGGCCGGCAGCGCCTGCATG
>NZ_CADEAU010000831.1 GCF_902825405.1 Micromonospora maritima
GGCCTGCTCGGCGGCGGCGGGCTGCTCGTCGGCCTTCTTCGGCTCCTCGAGCAGCTCGCGCTCCCACTCGGCCAGCGGCTCGTCGGCGCCGACCTGGCCCGCCTCGGGCTTCTCGTCGGCGCCGCGGTTGCGGCCGGAGCGGGCGATCAGACCGTCGGCGACGGCGGCCGCGACGACCTTGGTCAGCAGCTCGGCCGAGCGGATCGCGTCGTCGTTGCCCGGGATCGGGAAGTCGACCTCGTCCGGGTCGCAGTTGGTGTCGAGCACCGCGATCACCGGGATGCCCAGCTTGCGGGCCTCGTCGACGGCGATGTGCTCCTTCTTGGTGTCGACGATCCAGACCGCGGCCGGGAGCTTCTGCATGTCCCGCAGACCACCGAGGGTCTTGGTGAGCTTGATCTTCTCGCGGGAGAGCTGGAGGGTCTCCTTCTTGGTGTAACCGGCGGCGGTGCCGCTCAGGTCACCCAGGGCCTCGAGCTCCTTCATCCGCTGCAGCCGCTTGTACACCGTCTGGAAGTTGGTCAGCATGCCACCGAGCCAGCGGTGGTTGACGTACGGCTGGCCGACCCGGGTCGCCTGCTCGGCGATGGCCTCCTGGGCCTGCTTCTTGGTGCCGACGAACAGGATGCTGCCCCCACCGGCGACGGTGGTGCGCACGAACTCGTACGCCTTCTCGATGTAGTCGAGCGTCTGGCGCAGGTCGATGATGTAGATACCGTTGCGCTCGGTGAAGATGAAGCGCTTCATCTTCGGGTTCCAGCGCCGGGTCTGGTGCCCGAAGTGCACACCGCTCTCCAGCAGCTGACGCATGGTCACGACGGCCATGGTGGGTTACTCCTACGTTGTCCCTGGTTGTCCGTCCGGCCGGCGGCCGGACGCCTGGCGCCCGGTCGCCGGCCAGGGTGGGCCCGGTACGTCAGACCGGGACCAGGGAGGCCGTCGCCCCACGGATGGACCGTGGAGAGGGCACGCGAGGTCGACCGCGCGAGGCGGTCGCCAGTCGACAAGTGTACGCGCCTTCTCCGCACCCCGGCCCCGGGGTGTGTTTCCTGCCCGCCCGGGGTCGGCCCGGCGGTCAGCCGGCGGCGAGGGCGGCGGCCAGGAAGAGCACCAGACCGACGGTCAGGTACGCCGTCGGCGGGCGCAGCCAGCCCCGACTGCCGTCGGCGAGCGCCAGACCACCCGTGCGCAGCCCGTACAGGCCGGCGCCGAAGATCGGCAGCCCGACCACCAGGAACGTCCCCACCACCACGTGCGACGTGGACACCGGGTCGCCCACCAGCCCGTGCAGCAACACCCGCAACGCGGGCACCTCCAGCACCAGCACCAGCACCGCCAGCAGCACCGCGAGCGCCGGGCGCCGGGTCCGGTAGACGCCGTCGCCCGGCGGCGGCCCGTCCGTGCGGGGCACCACCGACGGCATCGGACCGGTCGGCATCTCCAGCGGGTTCGGCGCCGCCGCCG
>NZ_CADEAU010000832.1 GCF_902825405.1 Micromonospora maritima
ACCGCCGCCCCGGCGGTGGTCACCGTCGGCGGGGAACGGGTCGGCGCCCGCGCGGCCGGCGAGGTGGTGTCCCGGGTACGCGCGGCCGGCGGCACCGTGGTCGCCACCGGCGGCTGCTTCGACCTGCTGCACGCCGGGCACGTGGCGACGCTCCAGGCGGCCCGGCAGCTCGGCGACTGCCTGGTGGTCTGCCTCAACTCCGACGCCAGCGTGGCCCGCCTCAAGGGGCCCGAGCGCCCGGTCGTGCCGCAGGGCGACCGGGCCCGGCTGCTGGCGGCGCTGGGCTGCGTCGACGCGGTGCTGATCTTCGACGAGTCGACGCCGCACGCGGCGCTGTCCTGGCTGCGCCCGGACATCTGGGTCAAGGGCGGCGACTACGCCAGCGGCGGCGGCACGGAGACGCTGCCCGAGGCGGAGGTGCTGGCCCGCTGGGGCGGGCACACGGTGGTCGTGCCGTACCTGGACGGGCGCTCCACCACCGACATGATCGCGGCGGCCCGGGCCGGCCGCGGGTACGCCGGCTGGCCGGCCGCGACGGTGGCCTCGGCGGAGGCCGTCGGAGAGACGACCGTCCGGTCCACGGCGAAGGGAGCACGATGAACGAGCGACAGATCCGGCCCGGCACCGTTGGACGGCGGGAGGCGGCATGAGCGCCGCTCCGCCGGGAGCCGGCCCCACCGTCCTGGTCAGCGGCGGGTCGAGCGGGCTCGGCGCGGCCGTGGTCGCCGCCGTGGCCCGCTCCGGCGGCCGGCCGCTCGTGCTGGACCGGCAGCGTCCCGCCGACGGGGTGCCCTGGGCCGAGTGCGACCTGGCCGACACCCGCGCGGCCGAGGCCGCCACCCGGGACCTCGCGGAACGTTCCGGCGGGTTGGACGCCGTGGTCACCGCCGCCGGCATGGACGTGCCGGGGAAGCTGATCGACGTGCCGGCGCAGACCTGGGAGCGGATCGTCACGGTGGACCTGCTCGCCACGGCGGCGGTGATCCGGGCGGCGCTGCCCTACCTGGAGGCCTCCCGGGGCAACATCGTCACCGTCGCCTCCACGCTCGGCGTCAAGGCGGTCAGCGACGCCACCGCGTACTGCGCGGCGAAGTTCGGGGTGGTCGGCTTCACCCGCGCGCTCGCCGCCGAGCTGGCCGGCGCGGTCGGGGTGACCCTGCTGATCCCCGGCGGCATGCGCACCGCCTTCTTCGACGAGCGGGACGCCCAGTACCGTCCCGGCCCGGACGCCGTGCTGAACGAACCCGCCGACACCGCCGCCGCGGTCATGTTCGCGCTGTCCCAGCCGGCCGGCTGCGCGGTCCGGGAGATGGTGGTCTGCGCCGCACAGGAGTCCTCGTACCCGTGATCCTGGTGTTGCGGGCGCTCGGGGTCGGCGACCTGGCCACCGCCGTCCCGGCGCTGCGCGGCCTGCGCGCCGGGCTGCCCGGACGGGAGCTGGTGCTGGCCGCGCCGGCCTGGCT
>NZ_CADEAU010000833.1 GCF_902825405.1 Micromonospora maritima
GGCGTCTCGGCGGCCCGGGAGGCGGTGACGCTGCCCGCTCCGGCCTCGCCCGCCCCGCCGGTGCCGGCCGGCGCGGACCTGTCGCTGCCCCGGCTCGCCCCCTACGTCACGCCGAACAAGGAGTTCTACCGGATCGACACCGCGCTGGTGGTGCCGCAGGTGGACCCGGTGACCTGGCGGCTGCGCATCCACGGTCGGGTCCGCAACCCGATCGAGCTGAGCTTCGACGACCTGCTCACCCGCCCCATGGTCGAGCGGTACGTGACCCTGGCCTGCGTCTCCAACGAGGTCGGCGGCGACCTGATCGGCAACGCCCGCTGGCTGGGCGTACCGATCAAGGACCTGCTCGACGAGGCCGACCCGGAGGAGGGCGCGGACCAGGTGGTCGGGCGTGCGGTGGACGGCTGGACCTGCGGCACCCCCACCGCGGTGCTGCGCGACGGGCGGGACGCGCTGCTGGCGGTGGGGATGAACGGCGAGCCGCTGCCGGTCCAGCACGGCTTCCCGGTGCGGATGGTGGTGCCCGGCCTCTACGGGTACGTCTCGGCGTGCAAGTGGGTCACCGAGCTGGAGCTGACCAGCTTCGCCGACTTCGACGCGTACTGGGTGCCGCGCGGCTGGTCCGCCCAGGGCCCGGTCAAGACGCAGTCCCGGATCGACACCCCGCGCGCCCGCAGCCGCCCGACGGCCGGTCCGCTGACGGTCGCCGGGGTGGCGTGGGCGCAGCACCGCGGCGTCCGCCGCGTCGAGGTACGCGTGGACGACGGCCCCTGGCGGGAGGCGACGCTGGCCCCGGCGGTGTCGACGGACACCTGGGTGCAGTGGTCCTGGCGCTGGGACGCCACGCCCGGGGAGCACACCCTCCAGGTACGCGCCACCGACGCGGCCGGCGAGACGCAGCCGGAGCGGCGCAGCCCGGTCGCCCCCGACGGTGCCACCGGCTGGCACACCGTCACGGTCACCGTCGCCTGACCGTGCTCGACGCCTTGATCGACTCCATGTCGCCGAGGTGGCGGTAACAGCGGCGCCTGGATGCCGCCATCCCGGCGAGCTGGTGTGGATCAACACGGGGGATCGCGCGGGTCGGACGGTTTCGAGCGCCTCGGCTGTCCGCGGCACGGCGGCGCGCAGCCGTGCCGCGGCGAGTGCCTTTCGAGCTGATGTCACGAACGACTCAGGCTCCGCAGGACGACCGGCCCTCGCCCGCGCGCCCTCGTGTGCTGGCTCGGCCCGGTGCCACGTGCCACGGCCCCGTGCCATCGGCCACGGCCCCGTGCCATGGGCCACGGCCCCGTGCCATGGGCCACGGCCCCGTGCCATGGGCCACGGCCCCGTGCCATGGGCCACGGCCCCGTGCCATGGGCCACGGCCCCGTGCCATGGGCCACGGCCCCGTGCCATGGGCCACGGCCCCGTGCCATGGGCCACGGCCCCGTGCCATGGGCCACGGCCCCGTGCCAT
>NZ_CADEAU010000834.1 GCF_902825405.1 Micromonospora maritima
CGGTCGCCGCTCCGGTGACCCGGCGCACGCTCGGCGCGGACGACTTCGTGCTGCTGGTCGAGGCCGCCGTGCCCGACCTCGACCTGGCCGGCTGGCTCGCCGGGCGGCGGGCCGAGCTGCTGGCCGACCTGGACCGGCACGCCGCGGTGTTCTTCCGCGGGTTCGACGTGCGCAGCGCCGACGACTTCGGGCGCGCGGCCCGGGAGATCGGCCCGGAGCTGCTGGGCTACCTGGAGCGGGCCGCACCCCGGCACGAGGTGGCCGATCGGGTGTTCACCTCGACCGAGTTCAACGCCGCCCAGTGGATCCCGCTGCACCACGAGATGTCGTACTCGCACAACTGGCCGACGCACCTGTTCTTCTACTGCGCGCAACCGGCCACCGGCGACGGCGGCGCGACCCCGCTGGCCGCCGAGCGGGTGATCACCCCGCTGATCCCGGCCGAGGTGCGGGAGCGGTTCGCCCGCGACGGGGTCCGCTACGTGCGCAACTACGGGCCGCACCTGGACCTGCCGTGGCAGGAGGCGTTCCAGACCACCGACCGGGCGGAGGTGGAGGCGTACTGCGCCGCCTCGGCCACCGAGTTCACCTGGCTGGGCTCCGACGGGCTGCGGACCGTGGCGCGCCGGCAGGCGACGGCCACGCACCCGCGTACCGGGGAGACGGTGTGGTTCAACCACGCCCACCTGTTCCACGTCTCGAACATGCCGCCCGAGGTGGCCGGCGCGCTGCTGCGCGAGTACGGCCCGGAGGGACTGCCGCGCAACGCCTACCACGGCGACGGCGAGCCGATCGCCGACGAGGTGGTCACCGGCATCCGCGAGCTGTACCGGCAGCACGCCCTCTCCGTGCCGTGGCGGCGCGGCGACGTGCTGGTGGTGGACAACTTCCTGGCCACCCACGGCCGGGAACCCTTCACCGGCGACCGGCAGATCCTGGTCGCCATGTCCGACCTCTACGTGAACCGGAGTGTGCTGTGAACGGTTACCGTCTGTCCCCGGTCCAGCGGCTGGCCTGGGCCGGCAAGCAGGACCTGGTCCGGGCCCGGGTCCGGCTGGACCGGCCGCTCGACCCGGCTCGGTTGCAGGCCGCCGTCGACACGGTGGTGGCCCGGCACGAGGCGCTGCGGCTGACCCTGGTGCACCACCCCGGCCTGCGGGTGCCGTTGCAGGACGTGGACGACGACCGCGCCGTCACGGTCGGCGCGCAGGGCGAGCTGTCGGTCACCCTCACCGACGACGCGGTGGAGCTGGCCGCCACCCCGCTGATCGCCGACCCGGCCGGCCTGCGTCTGGTCCTGGCCGACCTGGCCCGGGCGTACGCCGGCGACCTGCCGCCGGCCGATGAGGAGGCGTTGCAGTTCCTCGACGTCACCGAATGGCAGCTGGAGGAGCGGGAGGCGGCTCCGGCCGCCGCCCCGGGCGCGCCGGCCGCCCGGCTGGTCGAGCCGCACG
>NZ_CADEAU010000835.1 GCF_902825405.1 Micromonospora maritima
CCCGGTCGCGCCGGCCTCGCGGTCGGCGCCGCCGGCGCCCTGAAACTCTTCGCCTGGCCGGTGGCGATCGTGCTGGTCTGCTGGGCCGCCACCCGCCGCGCCGCCGGTCGCACCGCCCTGGGCGCCCTCGGCCTCCCCGTCCTCGCCCTGGTCCCGGTCCTGCTCGTCGACCGCGACGCCCTGGTCGAGAACGTGCTGCGCTTCCCCCTCGGCCACGGCCTGGTGACCAGCCCCGCCCAGTCCCCGTTCCCGGGCCACCTCATCGCCGAGACGTTCCCCGCCGGCCGCGCCGTCGCCGCCGCCCTGCTCGTCGCGGTCGGCCTGGCGATCGCCGTCCGACTGCTGCGCCGACCGCCCCGCACCGCCGCCGCCACCGCCGCCATCTGCGGATACGGGCTGCTCGCCGCCATCCTCCTGATGCCCTCCACCCGCTTCGGCTACCTGCTCTACCCGGTCGCCCTGCTCGTCCTCGCGCCGGCGCTGACGCTCACCGGGAACCCGACCCGGGACACCGGCACCCCGGCATTCCCGGCAACCACCCGCCGCGACGCGGCCGAAGGGCGTACACCTGAGGAATGACCACCTACCGCGACCGGGCCGAGGCGGGGCGCGACCTCGCCGAACGACTCACCGACCTCGCCGGCCGGCCGGACGTCATCGTCCTCGGCCTGGTACGCGGCGGCGTACCCGTCGCCCGGGTGATCGCCGACCGACTGGGCGCCCCCCTCGACGTGCTGGTCGTCCGCAAACTCGGCGTGCCCTGGGCGCCCGAGGTCGCGTACGGCGCACTCGGCCCCGGCGGCGTGCAGGTCCTCAACGACATGGTCGCCGGCCGGATCAGCGAGAACGACCGGGCCCAGGTCCGCCGCCGCGAACAGGCCGAGCTGGAACGCCGCGAACAGCGCTACCGCGCCGGGCGCCCACCCCTGGACCTGACCGGCCGCACCGCCGTCGTCGTCGACGACGGACTCGCCACCGGCGCCACCGCCCGCGCCGCCGTCCAGGTCGCCCGCCACCTCGGCGCCACAGGCGTGCTCGTCGCCGTTCCGGTCGGCTCCGAGCAGGCGTACGAGATGCTCACCGACACCGCCGACACGGTCGTGAGCTGCCAACTCCCGCCCGACTTCACCGCCGTCGGCGCCTACTACGACGACTTCCACGAGGTGGCCGACGACGAGGTGACGCAGGCGCTGACCGCCACCGCGTGAAATCACCCGGTACCTTCGATGTCATGCAGCTCACTTGTCCCAAATGCCACGGAGAGATGCGCCAGTACGAGCGCAGCGGAGTAGTCATCGACCAGTGCGGCGAGTGCCGCGGAATCTTCCTCGACCGCGGCGAGCTCGAGAAGCTGTTCGAGGCCGAGGCCAACTGGAACCAGCAGCACGGGGGCGCCCGCCAGGCCGCACCCGCCGGCGCCGGCTACCCGCCGCCCCCGCCACCCCCGCCCGCC
>NZ_CADEAU010000836.1 GCF_902825405.1 Micromonospora maritima
GACCCCCGAGCCGGCGGCGAACTCGGCCGCGGTCTGCTCGGCCGGCCGGACCGCCGATGCGGTGACCTCGGCCGCCGCCCGGTCCACGACCGGGGCGCCGAGCCGCTCGGCCGTGCGGTGCACGTCCTCGACCGTCGCCCCGACGGAGCGGGCCAGCGCGTCGATCAGGTGCGGGTTCCGGTCGATGGTGGTCAGCGCCCGGTCCAGGATCTGCACCAGCTTCTCCAGCCGGACCTTGAGCAGGGCCTCGGCCCGCACCCCGGTGATGTCCAGCTCGACACCCTCCAGGTGCACCCGGACACCCGCGTCGAGTTGGAGCAGGTTCGCCAGCCGGGCCCGCAACGACAGGTCCGCGTCCAACCCGTCGACCGTCAGCCGGATCTCATCGACCGACAGCTCCGGCACGTCGAGCAGGACGTCCGGCTCCGGCCCGCCGCCGATGTCCTGGTCCGGCCGCTCCTTCGGCTCCGGTACGCGTTCGCTGGCTCGGCTGTCGCTCATGCTCCCCGCTCCCCCGTCGGCCGGTCCGTCCGGTCCGGGTCAGCGGCGGTTACCCGCTTTGCGGTACGGCATCCGTCGCCGCGGCCGGCTTCGGGACATCGACGATCACGCCCTTCCCGGCTGTCGGAAACCCGGGTTCCCGCTGTCCGGAAGCGGGCGCGACGAAAGCTGCACAGCGGGACATGAGCCGGTATGGTCCGGGCCTATGGGACAGGAGATGGCCGATCCGGATGAGGTCCGGCAGGAATCCGACCGCTTCTCCCTCCGCAGCAGCCTTTTGGTCCCGGTGCCCGTGGAGCGGGCGTACGCCGTCTTCACCGGCGCGCTGGCCGACTGGTGGGTCCGCGAATACACCTGGTCCGGGCCGGAGGCACTGGCCGGCCTCGGCATCGAGCCACGAGCCGGCGGCATGCTCTACGAGATCGGCCCCTACGGCTTCCGCAACGACTGGGGTCGCGTGCTGACCTGGGACCCGCCCCGGCGGCTGGTCTTCACCTGGCAGATCGGGCCGGACCGGGTGCCGGTGCCGGACCCGGCGCGGGCCAGCGAGGTGGAGGTTCTCTTCCATCCCGAAGGCGACGGATCGACCCGGGTGGACGTGGAACACCGCTACTTCGACAGGCACGGCACGGCCGCCGAGGGCTACCGCCAGGCGCTCACCGCGGGCTGGCACGAGCTGCTCTGCCGCTACCTGGCGACGGCCGCGCGCACCGGGGGCTGACCCCGGCCGAGGGTCAGCCGACGATGCCCCGACTCGGGTCCGGGCCGGTCAGCCCCGTACCGCCCAGGTCGGCCCGTCGGCCGGCGGCCGCACCGGAGCCGTAGCCTCCACCGCCGAGCCGGCGGCGCGGGGCGGTACGCAGTCGCGGGTACACCTCGGCGAGCCGCCGCTGGACGCGGTCGGAGCGGTCGGCGAGCACCAGCGCCACCGACGGCTCCCCGGCCTCGGCG